>CAZYNA010000024.1:0-32523 GCA_964648775.1 uncultured Proteiniphilum sp.
CTTATGAATACATCCATAATATTAGAAAATGTTATTCCCAGAGTGCCTGAGTCTCCATACGATATGCCAATCAATTGGGAGGTAAAATCAGACGAGATATGGGGTGTGGTTGGCGCTAACGGAAGCGGTAAATCATTGCTTGCCGAAATGATTGAGGGAAGCAGGGCTATTAAATCGGGTAAAATTAGATATCCTTTGCTGCATACATCGCAATATATCAAGAAGATAGATTTTAATTTGGCATACTCCCTTCTTGACTACAGAAAGTTGTTTTATCAGCAGAGATTCAATAATTCAGAAAATGAGGGTCTTCCGCTTGTAAGAGAAGTATTGAACGTTGGCAGCCTGCCAAAGGAGAGTCTTAAAATATTTAATGAGCTCCATTTATTTGATTTAATGGATCGGAAACTAATCCACCTATCGAGTGGTGAACTTCGCAAACTGCTTATTACCAAAGTGCTTATAGATAAACCGAGAATAATTATATTCGACAACCCGTTTATAGGGTTAGATGAGGAGTCTCGTAATTTGCTTGAGGAGCTGTTTAACTTCCTGATTTCAGAAAGCGGTATCCAGCTACTTTTTTTAGCCCCATCAAAAAAAGATTTGCCAATATGCGTAAATCGTATATTAGAGCTGAAAGGGCGAAAATTAACAGATGTTGAAGGGGAAAAGCATATCAACTGGAATTTTTTCTCAACTGAGGATCTTAGTTTTAATGGAAACGAAATGGTATCGATGAGAAACATTGATATTACTTATGGGGAGCGAACAATTCAGAGCGGACTAAATTGGAAAATAAACAGAAATGAGAGATGGGCATTACTTGGGCCCAATGGATCAGGAAAATCCACCTTGCTCAGTTATATATTTGCCGATAACCCAATGGCATACACTAAAGAGATTAGCCTTTTTGGTCGCAAAAGAGGATCGGGGGAGGATATATGGGGTATTAAACGGCGCATCGGATTCACCTCGTCAGAGATGCATCTTTATTACCGTAAGAATGTGGACAGCTTCACAGTAGTTGCTTCCGGTTTTTTTGACAGCATCGGTCTGTACAGAAAATGCAACGAACAGCAGATTAGTATGGCAGCAAAGCTTATGGAGATAATGGGTATAGCACATCTGAAGAACAGACCGTTTCTGCACATCTCTTCGGGTGAGCAGCGTCTGATTCTCTTTGCGAGAGCTATTATCAAGAATCCGGAGTTGCTTATTCTTGATGAACCATTCCATGGTTTGGACGAGTCAAACAAGAAGCTATGCACCTCAATTGTAGAATCGTTTGTAGAGCAATGGGGCAAGTCGCTGATCTATGTTACTCACCGGAGAGATGAGATACCCGATTGTATCGACCGCTTCATGATCTTAAAACCCAGACATGATATGGTACAATAAAATATGTTGGCAGTTTTGAAACTTATATTATCTTTGCGTAATAGTAGTAGTTAAAATCACAGTAAAATCCGAATTAACCGGATTATAAAAATCATAATCAAACAAAAAATAAAAATCAGATGAAGTCAATAGCAATCATTTACGGATCTAGCACAGAGCACACGAAAGAAGCAGCAGAGAAGATTGCAGAACTGCTTGCAGATTATTCACCAACACTTGTTGATATATACGACGGTGACGATGAGCCGTTTCAGACACATGATGTACTTATTTTAGGAGTCTCCACATGGGGAGTTCAAGATCTGCAGGACGACTGGAACGACTTTTTCCCAAAATTAGAGCAGATGGATCTTACCGGTAAAACTGTTGCTCTGTTTGGTATGGGAGATGCCTCAATTTATCCAAGCTCATTTGTTGATGCAATTGGCATTCTATATGAGATTGTTGTTGAAAGAGGCGCAACAATTATAGGTGAGGTAGATGCCGAAGGGTATGATTTTGAGTACTCACGTGCAATTGTTGACGGAAAATTTGTTGGTCTCCCGTTAGACGATGATTATGAGCCGGAACTAACCGAAGAACGTATAGTTAACTGGGTTGAGCAACTAAAACCGCACCTCGGTTAATATAAGATTACTATCTCTTTAGACGATAAACGTCATCTTTATCCTGAACAATAAATACGCTTATTGCACCAAGAATAAGTGAACAGCCGGCAAGTACCATTGTGAGAATCACTTGACCGTGAAACAGTTCTCTGGTTATAAATCCTAATATACTTGCCGCAAGTATCTGAGGTATAACGATAAAGAAGTTGAATATACCCATATAAGTGCCCATCTTGTCGGCTGGAAGCGAGCCTGTGAGTATAGCATATGGCATTGAAAGGATACTACCCCATGCAAAGCCTACCCCAATCATAGGGACTAGTAGCATCTGGGGACTACTTATAAAATAGAGCGATACAAATGAGAGCCCTCCTAACGCCAAAGCAACGGAATGAGTTGCTTTGCGGCCAATTTGTTTTGCAATAACAGGAAGCAGGAATGCACTTATTGCAGAGACTCCGTTGTAAACGGCAAAAAGTACACCAACCCAGTTTGCACCCTGATTATACAATTCGGTAGACGAGTCGGTTGTACCATAAATATGCTGAGTGATTGCTGGAGTAGTATATATCCACATAGCGTAGAAGGCAAGCCATGAAAAGAATTGCACAACAGCAAGCTGACCCATTGTTTTTGGCATATGGAGCAGATCGTTCATAATCCCGACCATACCCTTTGGTTCGGGCGACTTGCGGGTAATAAACGAGGATATTATCAATATTATACCGAAAGCCAGAAGCAACCCTGAAACAATAAATAGCTGAGCATTATCATCATCGAGATTAAGAGAGACTATAAGCAATGTAATCACCAATCCGGCAAGTGTCCATATAACCCCTCTTTTCATAAACTGCGAAGAGGTTACAGGAAGCTTAATTACACTTTTAATTCCTGTGCTCTTTTCTTTTTCTTCTTCAAATGCAGCAAGCTCTTCAGGTGAATATTCTTTAGAGGTAAATACGGTATACATTACTGAGGCAAGAAGAACAACACCACCAATGTAAAAGGAGAGTTTAACGGACAGCGGAATAACACCTTCGGCAGCTGTATTAGGAACACCAAACCAGTTGGTAAGTATGTATGGCAGAGCTGAAGCTATAACAGCACCTGTGCCAATAAAGAAACTCTGCATGGCAAAACCCATAGTTCGCTGCTCTGAAGGGAGATTATCTCCAACAAATGCCCTGAACGGCTCCATTGAAATGTTTATTGAGGCATCCATAATCCAAAGCATACCTGCAGCAATCCAGAGAGATGGGGAGTTTGGCATAAAAAACAGTGCCAGCGTTGTAAAAACAGCACCAATCATAAAGTAAGGCCTTCGCCTACCAAAACGATTCCAGGTCTTGTCGCTCAGATGACCAATAATTGGCTGCACAATTAAACCGGTTATGGGAGCCGCTATCCATAGAATAGGTATATCCTCAACTCTGGCTCCAAGTGTTTCAAAAATTCTGCTTACATTTGCATTCTGCAAGGCAAAACCGAACTGAATTCCAAGAAATCCGAAACTCATATTCCATATTTCCCAGAAAGATAATCGTCTTTTCTTCATGATTTAAAATAAAAAATATAATGGTTATTAGCGGGTTGAGTCTTTAACTACCAGTTCGGTTTTAATTACCTTACTGACAATCCCGGCTTTTTTCTCTTTCTCTTCTATGCGATTAATTAGTAATCTTGCTGCGGTTTTTCCCATTTCAATGCCATGCTGATCTACACTGGTAAGCTTGGGATATGTTACATCAGTTAAATAGCTGTTTGTAAATCCGCATACCGACACGTCTTCAGGCACATTAAATCCTTTTGATTTAGCTATTTGAATACAGTAAGCTCCTACCTCATCATTAATGCAAAAAAAGGCGTCGGGATAAGGGTCAAGATCCAGCAACTTAGGTATTTTTTCTTTTGCCATCTCAACTGTATCACATATTTCCATCAGTTCTTTATTGATAGGCAGCTTATATTTACGCAAAGCATCCTCATATCCCATTCGTCTGTTGTTTGAAATGGGCAGTGACGGATTAGAACCTAAGAATGCTATTCTGCTGCATCCGGAGTTAATAAGATATTCAACAGCATTAAAAGCACCTGCATAATCATCTACAACTACCTTGTCGGTATTAATTCCGGTGCATATCCGATCGAAAAAAACCAGGTGTACGTTATTATCTATAATTTCCTGGAAATGATTGAATTTCTCGGTAGTTTTTGATTGCGAAACAAGAATACCACAAACTCGTGCATCAAGCAGAGTTTCTACGCTTCTTACTTCTCTTTCATAGTTTTCGTTTGAGTGACTTATGAGCAGATTATAACCCTCGCTTTCGGCTTCTTGCTGAATACCGTCAAGAACTGTGGAGAAAAAATAATGAATAATTTCGGGAACAATAACGCCAATTGTGTTATTTCTGTTTGTACGGAGCTGCATGGCAAGCTGATTTGGCTTATATTTATGCTCTTTCGCGTAACTCTTCACGAGTTCACGTGTCTCATGACTTATCGCGGGATGATTTCTCATTGCCCTGGAAACTGTAGACGGCGACAAGTCGAGAGCTTTAGCAATATCTTTCAAGGTAATTCGCCCCATACTCTTTATTCTTTTCTCAAAAGTAGAGAAAATTAAATTAATACTCAAGACAATGATTGACTATATTAAGAAATTTGGAAGAAAACGGACAAAAAATCTACATAATTACGGATAAAATCTCTATTTTTGTTAATAAAACATTTCATAAGATATGAAACACTCAAATATTAACCTGAATGTACAGTCGGAGGTTGACAGCCTGAAGGCAGTGCTAATTCACTACCCGGGTAATGAGGTGGAGAATATGACACCAAGAAATGCTCAAAGGGCATTATACAGTGATATACTAAATCTTTCTATTGCACGCAAAGAATATGATCAGCTGCAAGGTATTCTGGAAAAGACATCAAAAGTGTACAAAATATCTGATATGCTTTTGGAGATATTACAGAACGAAAAGCTTAAAAGTGAACTTATTAATAATATCTGCACAACAGAGCAGGTTATGGAGTATGAGGATTACCTGATGAGTCTTACCCCTAAAGCTCTGACAAGAGTACTGATTGAGGGTTTACCAATTAAGATTAACACATTAACTGATTTTCTCAGAGATGAGTATTACGCTTTACAGCCTTTATATAATTTCTATTTTACCCGAGACCCATCTGTAGTAATAGGCAATACTGCCCTGATTTGCAAAATGGCAAACAGGGTTAGAACCAGGGAGTCGATTATTATGGATTCAATATTTAACAGTGGATTGTTTTTTAACACTAATGTGGTAAATACTAACAACTGCCAAAATAATAACAACGTTATGATTGAAGGTGGCGACGTACTGGTGGTAAGAGAGGATATATTGCTTATTGGAAATGGTTCGAGAACGAGCACGCAGGGCATCGACCTGATTGCAAAAGAGTTTTGCAAGAATGGCTCGGGCAAAAAACATATAATTGTGCAGCAATTACCGGAATCTCCGGAATCGTTTATTCACTTAGATATGGTTTTTACTATGCTCGATCATGACAAGGCTATGGTTTATAAACCGCTTATTATGGACAGCTCGCCATTTCAGACTGTTCATATGCAAATCGACAATGGCAAAGTAACAAAAATATCATCTGTAAGCGGAATCATTAGTATACTGAGAAAACTGGGCGTTGATCTTGATACAATAGTATGCGGAGGCAATTCTGACGAATGGAATCAGGAAAGAGAGCAGTGGCATAGTGGTGCAAATTTCTTAGCTATTGCGCCGGGTAAGGTAATCTCTTATGCTCGCAACGTACACACTTTGGAGGAGCTTGATAAAAATGGATTTAACGTAGTATCGGCCAAAAGTGTGATTGAGGGTAAGTATGATATAGTGAATTCAGGCAAGTGCGTTATCACAATTGAGGGGTCGGAGTTGCCACGCGGCGGAGGAGGCCCGAGGTGTATGACAATGCCACTTTTAAGAGAGTAATCAAAGAATTTCCTTTATTTCGGCCAGACTGCCCACCGTGAAGGTTGGCTCAAATCCTACCGGCTCAAGTTTGTGTGGATTTAACCATATCTGTGCAATTTTGCTGTTTCGTGCACCAACAATATCAGCATCCCAGCTATCACCAATCATAATTGTTTGATTGCGTCTTGAGTTACTATTTTTTAAAGCATAGGTGAAAATTGCGGGATGGGGCTTATTTATCTGTGCATCTTCTGAGAGGAATACCTTATCAAAATAAGGTTTCAACCCTGAGTTCTCTATCTTTTTATGTTGAACTTCGGTGAAGCCGTTAGACAAAATATACATCCTGTATTTCGGCTTCAGGTAATCCAGCAGATCAATTGCACCATCAATCAAAAGTGTTTTAGTGGTTGTTCTTTCCAGAAAGTCGTCGCTAAGCCTTTTTGCATATTCAGGATCGTTTATTCCAAAGTCTTTTAGAGGAAAAAGGAACCTTTCCACTATAAGTTCATCTTTTCTGATTTTCCCTTGCCTGTATAAGCTCCAAAGATGGTTGTTGCCGGGCATATAGACATCATAGTAAGTCTCAAACGTGGGATAAAACTGCCCAAAACCATAGTCATAATATATCTCTTCGAGACACTCTTTACCGTTTTGGTGAATATCCCATATTGTGTCGTCAAGGTCAATAAAAAGATTTTTATATCCCATCCTACCCTACTTCAATAATCAGGTATTTAGTTAGCGACCAGAATCTTTGAGTATCTGTGATTTGAAAAACAAGATTGCCGTCACTGCCTTTAACAAATTCATATGTTCCATCGGGATGATTTGACCACAATTTTCCTTTGGATGAGTAAAGCTGAATCTCTGTGACTTCTCTGATATCAATTGTTAGAAAATAGTCTTTATTGAAAGTGTCCTGCAGAACTCTTGTTGCCTGCAGAAAACCACCTGTAAGTATTTTTTGATCTTTAAGTTCATTTACAGTACCAAAAACATAGTAAGCGGTATTAAGCGTTCTGTCTTGCTCCAGAATTGTTGTAGACTGCTGCTCTGCCTCTATTGCGAGTGCAGTTATGTCTTGCGACAACTGAGCTATCTGCTCATCTTTTAATGCAAGCTCACTTTGCAATTCGGCAAGTCGGGCAGAACTTTCCTGCATTTCACGATTTAAACGGCTTATGGTGTTTTTCATTGCAGTAACCTCGCGACTGCTTCCGCTATATTTTTTATTTAACTCTTCGAGCTGTGTTTTATTGCGCTGAAGTATTTCGTTGATCATCTTAAAGTTCTCGCTTACACGATCTTTAGCACTCTGACTCATCTCTCCATCCTGAACAGACTGAGTTGAGATATACTTTTCTGCCTCTCTTATCCTTTCGAAATTGGCTTCAACTTCACTAATAACAGCCATCATTTCAACAACTTCATGGTCGGCGTCTGAAGATTGCATTATTAATGAATCACGTTGAGCCTGAAGCTCTTTATACTCTTTAGATTCCTTTACATTTGTACATGAGACAATTAGCCCTATGACAAGAAATATAACCCATAATTTCTTCATAAAATCAAATTTTAATTGTTTGATAAATCTTTCTTCCTTTTTGTTGATTTTCCTTCAACTACTATAACGAACTCCCCTCTGGGATCATTTGTTTCGAAATGTTTAGTTAATTCTTCCAATGTTCCTCTCACAGTTTCTGCAAACAACTTAGATATTTCGCGGGAGACAGATGCTTGCCTCTCTGGTCCGAAGAATTCTGCAAGCTGCGAGATAGTTTTTCTTACACGGTATGGCGACTCATAAAAAACAAGTGTTCTCTCCTCTTCCGACAACTGCTTTAACCTTGTTTGCCTTCCTTTCTTTTGGGGGAGGAACCCTTCAAAACAGAAGCGATCATTCGGCAATCCCGATTCAACTAAAGCAGGCACAAAGGCAGTGGCACCGGGGAGGCATTCAATTTCTATGTCATTCTTAACACACTCCCTTACCAGCAAAAAGCCGGGATCGGAGATAGCCGGTGTACCGGCATCTGAGATAAGAGCAATTACTTCTCCCGCTTTAATTCTATCAACAACCCTGGCTATTGCATGGTGTTCATTAAATTTATGATGAGACTCCATGCGGGTGTGAATATCGTAATGCTTTAATAATACGGCACTTGTGCGAGTATCCTCAGCTAAAATAAGATCACTTTCTTTTAATACATTGAGCGCTCTCAATGTAATATCTTCAAGATTTCCAATTGGTGTGGGCACAACAAACAGTTTTCCCATCTAATAAAATTTACTTTACTTAAATCCTTTCTTAATAACTAAGAGGAAGTCACCAACTGTAGAATCTTCAAAGTTCCACGACTTGCTCTCTTTCAGATAGTCTTCGGCCTGCTCGTAAGACTCAAAACTGTTTAGCTTTTCGAAGGTAGCGTCCATCTCTGCTCTGCTGTTATTAAATAGTTCTCTTTGATACAGGAAACGGTCGTTTAAGCTAATTCCACGTTTAATTTCATCCATCAGAACCTCACGTACAACAGGTGTTACATGCGCTACTGGAGCTATAGGAGCCACCTGTGTTACCTTTGGTGCCTGATAATGATGATTCTTATGATATTCAGGCAACTCAATTCCTTTTGCATATACATTGCCGGTATACTGAGGCTCTTCAACAGCAACTTCAACTACATTTGAATCATCTTCCGAACTTACTTCCGGAGTATTTTCCACATGCTCATCGGGTTCGGATTTAACCTCATTTTCAGATAGAAATTTAACAAGCCTTTCCATCTGATCTTTCATATCATCTACCTGCATAAACTCAAGTTCGTGCAGCATACGAGATATATTCTGTGTTTTAGCAAATGATTCTTTAAAGAATGAGAATGGTAAAGCTTCATTTTTCTTAGCTGTTAGCAAACCATTCTCAAGCGATTTTAACTCACTGATAATTTGATCTACATATATTAATCTCTTTTCTGACATACGATACAATTTTCCTTGAATTTACCAGCCTTGAACTTCTGTAAATGAAGAACTCAGGCTTTAATTATTGCAAAAGTAATCATATTTTGGGAAGCTCAATAAAATCATCAGGCAAATTTACAAGATATAACGTTTGAGTTGATCTGGTTATTGATGTATAAAGCCATCTGTAGAAGTTATCTCCCATATACGATTTATTAATATAACCTAAGTCCAGAAATACATTCTTCCACTCACCGCCCTGTGCTTTATGACACGTTACGGCGTATCCGTACTTTGTTTGAAGAGCGTTAAAGTAGGGGTCCGACTTAACCTTCTTGTATTTCAATCGTTTTTGAAATACATCAGCATAATCATCCAGAACACCGTTGAAGAGTTGATTATTTTGCTCTCTGGTTAAACCGGGTACTTCTGTATGGAGTACATCAAGAATTATTTTGGCCTCAAACTCAATATCATACTCATTGTGATATAAAACTACATTGCAAAATCTGAATCCATATAAGCTCTCCTCCCCTCTTACACGTTTTACCTCAACAAATTCTCCGTTAGCCAGAAAATCGAGATCTTCATACTCCTCAATCCAAAAGTAATTATTCTTTGTAATCATAAGAATATCACCCGACGAGAGTTCCTCTTCTCTGTAAAGAACTGAATTTCTTACACCACTGTTATAAGCATTTACACGTTTGTTGGAACGGGAAATAATGATGGTTTCCTCTACTCCGTCTCTGCTGTATGCATCTGAAATTTCATGAATTAAATCTGTACCCGAAATTCTTTTTACATCGGCAAATCCTTCAGCTCTAAGTTTTGGAAAATCTTCGGTATTCATTTGTGCTAACGCATTTCTTAAATAGGTAGCATTATAGAGTATACCCGATTCCTCTTCCTGACGTACAATATCTGTTAGATTAGCTTCTGTAACCTCTAAAGCGTATGATTGCAGCATTTGCTTGCTCAGAGCGGGACTGCTGTCCTGCTTAACAGGGGGTAGCTGTGCTTCATCTCCAATTATTAACATTCTGCAACCTTCGCCAGAATAGACATACTCAATTAAATCATCGAGCAATCTGCCGGTGCCAAAAATTGAGTATTCTGCAGACTCATTATTTATCATTGAAGCCTCATCAACAATAAATAAAGTGTGTTTATGCAGATTGTCGGCGAGCAAAAATTGCTGAGTATCTTCTGAGAATTTCTGCTGGCGGTATATTTTTTTATGAATTGTATAGGCTTGAGTGGCTGCATAGCCTGAAAACACTTTTGCGGCACGTCCGGTAGGAGCAAGAAGAACAGTTTTTTGCCTGAACTGCGTCATTGTTCTCACCAGACTCCCAATTAAAGATGATTTTCCGGTACCTGCATATCCGGTTAGAAGGAATATTGTATTGCTATTGGTTGAGAAGATGAAGTCTGCAATTTTCTCAAGGGCCAACTGCTGGTCGCCTGTAAAGCTAAAGGGGAAATTTTCATTGATTTTCTCAATAAAGAACCGATTTACCATATTTTTTGGTTATTTTTCTCGTAAAAGTAGCATTATTATCTTTCTTTTTCTAAATTTGTAGTTTAAAATCAGAAAATCAAAATTAAAACATTATAAATTAAAAAAGAAAAGTCCATGAAAGTTGTAATGAGAGTGCTATTAGCAATAGCCATTGTTCTTTTAGCTTACATAAGTTGGAAAAGTATCCAGGGGCCTATCGATTTCAATGCAGAAAGCGATCGTCGTGACAAAGCCGTAATCCAAAGGCTGGTTGACATCAGAACTGCACAGGTTGCTTTACGTTCACAAACCGGATCGTATGCCTCAAGCTTTGACTCACTTATTTACTTTGTAAAGAACGGTCGTATTGCTACACTTGTAAGATCCGGTGATCTTACGGAAGAACAGCTAGAGTCAGGTTTGACAGAAGAAAGAGCAATGGAAATTATTAGAAGTGGTGATGAAAAAGCAATCAGAGAGGCGGGATTATGGGATGACAGCAATAATGCTCCTGCGCTGGTAAGAGATTCTATATTCTCACCTGCTATTCAGGTACTATACCCAAATCGTCCTAATTTCTCAGCTGATTCACTACAGTATGTACCATATGCACCTGCGGGAACTACATTTGAGTTGGCGGTTGATTCATTAATTACTGCATCAGGTTATCCAATTCAGGTATTTGAAGCTAAAACTCCATATACTTCTTATCTAAGCGACCTTGACAGGAGACTACTTGCCCAGAAGATTCAGGAAGTTCTTGATCGTCCCGGAGACAGATATCCGGGTATGCAGGTTGGTTCGCTTACTGTTGCTAACAATAACGCCGGAAACTGGGAATAATAGTAAACTAACATACTAAAATGTTTTTACCGGAAAATATTGATCTAGCACATTCGGAAAAGTATAATTTATCCATTCGGTTAACGCCGAATGGATTTTCTTTTTGTATATTTAGTCCGACTGACCCCTCTATCTTCAATTTTCAGGAAACATCTTTAAGTAGCAGCCTATCGAATATAGAGAATATAAAGAAACTTATATTCGATTTTGGCTTCTTCAGCCAAACCTACAATGAGACTACAGTAACAATTGTTTCCCCAAACTACACATTGGTTCCTGAGCAGTTTTATGACAAAAAAAAGGCAAGAGAAATATTCAGTTATAATTTTCATGAACCTGAGGGTGTTGTATTGAGTGAGTCTATACCAGCATGCAGTTCATATCTGCTATTTAATATTGACGATGAGATTCACTCATTTTTAACAAGGCACCTTTCAGTCCCTATCTTTAAACACTATATCTATTTGCTTATTAATCTGTTTAAAGCATATAATGTTAATGGTTACAAGAAGCGTTGCTTTGTTGATTTTAGCGATGACAGTGTGTCGGTTATCTGCTTTGACGGAGAAAAGCTACTCTCAGCAAATACTTTTGAAACCACAAACAGTAGCGATACATCATACTATATATTTAATGTTTGGGAAAAGCTTAAACTTGACCAAAACAATGATTTTCTCTATGTTTCGGGAGATCTGGAAAAGAATGGCACAGTTATAAAAAACCTGGAAAAGTTAATTAAGAATGTAAAGCCTGTTACATTAAATTCAAAAATAGATTTAAAAGAACACGCTAAAGACATCCCAACAGATTTGATGGCTAAATTATGCGAATAATAAGTGGTAAATATAAGTCCAGAAGAATTAAGATTCCACCAAATCTTAAGGCCCGACCTACTACAGATTTTGCCAGAGAGGGACTATTTAATGTGCTGAATAATATTATCGACTGGGAAGAGACTAATGCTTTAGATCTGTTTTCGGGCACCGGAAGTATTGCTTTTGAGCTTATATCAAGAGGATGCCCAAGAGTGGTTAGTGTTGAGCAGGAGCATGTACACTGGAACTTTATTAACAAAACAAAAGAGATACTGAACGCATCAGAACTATACCCCCTGAAAGCTGATGTTTTTAAATTTGCGAACAGCTGCAAAGAGCAATTTAACCTTATTTTTGCTGATCCGCCTTATGATTTACCCGAACTTGATTCCATTCCAACAATTATTTTTGAAAATAACTTGCTTAAACCTGAAGGAATATTTATTCTGGAACATTCTAAAAACTACAATTTCTCTCAATTTCCGCACTTTAACAAAACTAGAAAGTATGGAAATGTTCACTTTTCTATTTTTACTTAATAATTCTTACCTTTGCACACTTAAAATTAGTTGTTGCAATTAAGCAACGATATCTTAAGCCGTGAGGTTTTTTTGTTGAATTTTTTAAACGAAAGGAGTGGAATATGGTAGAAATTATCACCGATTTTCACACGCTTATAAAGGATAAAGCGTGGCGAGAATTAAAAGCAGAACTGTCTGAATTAGATGTTCCATCCGTAGTTTCCCTTATTGAGCAGAGTAATGAGCTGCAGTCGACTATACTATTCAGATTTCTTTCGAGAGAAGAGGCTAAAGAGGTGTTTCAGGAACTGAACTCCGCAAAGCAGAGCGAGATAATTGAAGGTTTAGCGCATCATGCTTCCCGTTTGTCTGAGCTAATGAATGATATGGAGCCTGACGACCGTACGGCTTTCTTTGAAGAACTCCCAGGAAATATTGCTCAACAGTTGATGCAGCTACTTAATCCGGAGAACTTAAAGCAGACTACACAGTTACTGGGGTACCCCGAAGAGAGTATCGGGCGACTAATGACACCGCAGTATGTAGCCGTTAAAAGTCACTTCACCGTGGGCGAAACATTGCAGCATATACGTAAGTTTGGTGAAGATTCGGAAACATTAAATGTAATATATGTAGTTGACAAGAACTGGAAGCTTATTGACGACATTAGGATTCGCGACATAATACTTGCAGAGTCTGATGAAAAGATCGCTGACCTGATTGACAATAAGTTTATTGCCCTCAGTGCTTTTGACGATCAGGAGACAGCTGTAAGGATATTTAAGGATTACAACAGAGTGGCTCTACCGGTAGTTGACAGTATGGGCACACTGCTTGGGATTGTAACAATTGATGATATTTTTGACGTTGCAGAAGAAGAAGATACTGAGGACTTCCATAAGTTTGGTGCTGTACAGGATGCAGTAACCAGTCCGATTCAGGCAACCGTATCTTTTCTTTACAAAAAGCGTATCGGCTGGTTAATGGCATTGGTTATTGTAAACATATTTTCGGGAGCAATAATCTCCAACTTCGAGAATATGATCCAAACGGTTGTTTCACTTATTTTCTTTCTCCCTCTTATTATTGCAAGTAGTGGAAACGCCGGTTCACAGTCGGCCACCCTTATGATTCGTGCAATGGCTATGGGGGATGTGCAGATGGGCGACTGGCTAAGGCTTCTGGGCAAAGAGGTTTTAGTGTCACTTCTGCTGGGTATAACTATGGCACTTGGAGTTTCTCTTGTGGCAGGATGGCGTGCTCCTGAAATAATGCTTGTTGTATCATTATCGATGGTATTGGCAGTTATGGTTGGTAGTATTCTTGGAATGCTATTACCATTTATATTTACCAGTCTAAAGATTGACCCTGCAACTGCAAGTGCTCCGCTGATTACTTCAATTGCAGATATCACCGGAGTGCTTATCTATTTTTCTTTGGCAAGCTGGTATTTAGGACTATAGAACATTAAGAATAAAGCAAAGGTTAATTCACCTTTGCTTTTGTATTTAGATGTAATATTTAATTTTTTATTTATGAACAAAAAACAATTAAACAGTGCAAAGGCATTTCGCTTCAAACGATTCGCCCGTAAGTCGTACAGCGTATTCAACAGCATCCACAAATCCGTTACTATCGGTGTTTTATCCGGATGTGCTTTAATGAGTGCGCATGCTGCTTCAGTTGAACCGATTGAAAAAGTATTTGCCGAAATCACCACTGATTCGATCCCCTCTGCAGAGCTGGATGAAGTGGTTGTTACTGCCACCAAAACCGCATTGCCATTAAATCTGGCAGCTAAGCAGGTGACAGTAATATCGAGACAGGAAGTTGAACGAGCTCCGGTTCGAAGTATTGAAGATCTTCTTAACTATTCGGCAGGTGTAGATATCCTGCAACGCGGACCGCACGGCGTACAGGCGGACATCACCCTCAGAGGCGGATCATTCGATCAGACAGCCATACTATTAAACGGAGTTAACCTTACCAACCCTCACACCGGACACTACAGTTTCGACATTCCCATAAATCTTTCAGATATTGAGCGCATAGAGATCGTTCAGGGTCCATCATCACTAGTATATGGAGCAAGTGCATTCTCAGGAGGCGTAAATATCATCACCAAAAAGGATAGTGAATCAAATGCATTCATTAAGCTTGAAGGCGGTATGCATGGACTTTTTGGCGCTGAAGGACGTGGGTCATTTTCAGCAGAAAACTCAAATCACTCGCTTTCCATTGGCTATAAACGCTCCGACGGATATATCAGCAATAGTGATTACAATATATATAATATATTCTGGCAAAGCAGATTTAATGTAAACAGTTCGAATATTGATATTCAAGCCGGAGTTAATGACAAGGCTTACGGAGCTAATACGTTCTATTCTGCTGCCTACCCTAATCAGTTTGATGATACTAAACGATTGTTCTTCTCGCTAAAGGGGGAAACAAACGGCAAACTTAAACTAACTCCTCATATTTTCTGGAGCAGACACTACGATGAGTTTCAATTAATCAGAGAAGGAACTCCTGATGTGCCTTCGTGGTATACAAACCACAACTACCACAGAAGTGAAGTGTTTGGCATGAACCTCAATATGCAGTACGCTTCACGGTTAGGGATAACCAGCTTTGGTGGTGAATTCAGAAATGAAGGAATTCTTAGCAATGTTCTGGGCAACACTATGGAAGAAGCAATTAGAGAGTATACAAAATCTGATAACAGAACAAACATTAGTTATTTTGCAGAACATAATTTCATACTTAATAAATTCACTCTTTCACTTGGGGGACTTCTGAAATATAATTCTGCTATTACAGATCAGTTCGACTTCTTTCCGGCAATAAACGGGTCGTTTAGGGCAAATGACAGGATAAGCTTATACGCATCGTGGAACAAAGCAACCAGAATGCCAACATTCACAGATCTTTACTATACTACTGCAACCCATATCGGTAACAGCAATCTAAAAGCTGAGCTGTCGGAAGCGTTTGAGATTGGTGCAAAATACAGGCAAAGGGGATTAAACGGATCAGTTGCTGCTTTTTATATGATTGGAAAAAATATGATCGACTGGGTTAAATCAGATTCTGAAGCACTCTGGGAATCAACAAATCACACTCAACTGAACAAAAGAGGTGTTGAGGCTTCACTTTCATTCGATTTTAATGAACTTCTTGACAATAACCTTCCTGTTCAATTGAATTTAGGATATATGTATTTAGATCAGAGCAGAGTAGAGGATGATATGATATCAAATTATGCACTGAACCACTTGCGACATAAATTTACGGCAGGTATATTTCACAATCTGACCAAGCGCTTGTCGCTCTCCTGGAACTTTCGCTGGCAGGACAGAAACGGGTCTTACATACAATACACAGATTTACAGGCCGGCGAACGGGTTAATTTTTCTCCGTTTTCGATACTTGATGTTAAGGCAAACTATAATATCAGTGACTTAGATATCTTTGTCAATGCCAATAATCTGTTCAACACCACATTCGTTGATTTGGGCAATACCCCTCAACCAGGTTTTTGGTTATCAGGAGGTGTTAGTCATAAGTTCTGATAAAATGACTATTTTTGCTATTATTCGCAGTTATAAATTCAATTGATGTTAAAATATTTATGTTTCAAAAATTAGTCGCAATAGAGCCCGTAAGCCTTATTCCATCAGCAGAAGAAAAGCTTAAACTTTTTGCTGAAGAGGTAATACTTTATAATGATATTCCTAAAAGTAACAAGCAAATAGCTGAACGGATTGCTGATGCAGATGCTGTATTACTCAGCTTTACCACTCAGCTTGGCAGAGAAGCTTTAGAGCATTGTCCGAATGTTAAATATATTGGAATGTGCAACTCATTATACTCTCCGGAAAGTGCAAATGTTGATATACACTACGCAAACAGTCGCGGAATTACCGTTACAGGTATTCGCGATTATGGAGACGAGGGGGTTGTTGAGTATGTAATCAGTGAGTTGGTACGCTGTCTTCACGGATACGAACAGGAGCCATGGGACGGTGTAGCACGCGAAATTACAGGCCTGAAGGCAGGAATTATAGGTTTAGGGAAATCTGGTGGTATGATAGCCGACGCTCTTCATTTTTTGGGTGCAGAGATCAGCTATTATGCAAGAAGTGAAAAGGGCGATGCTAAGAAAAAGGGATATAAATTCCTTGATTTAGATGAATTGTTAAATCAGAATGAAGCAATATTTTGTTGTTTAAACAAAAACACGGTACTGCTACACGAAAAACAATTCGAAAGTCTGGGCAACAAAAAGATCCTTTTCAACACCGGGTTGTCACCTGCCTGGGATGAAGAGCCATTCCTGAAATGGCTTGATGGCGATAATATTTGCTATTGTGATACTTCCGGTGCACTGGGAGGCGAACATTTGATGGATCACCCTAAAGTAAGATGTGTGAATACATCATCAGGCCGAACACAACAAGCGTTTGAGCGCCTCAGCAAAAAAGTACTGGAGAACCTCTCCAACTTCACAGGAATTGAAGTTAAATAATAATAACAATTATTCAGGGGTGAAGCATCTGTTTCACCCCTAAAATTTCTAACTTACACAGTTAGTGAGATGCTCCCCTTAGACAGTTATGAGATACTCCCTTTAGACAGTTAGTGGGATACTCCCCCTTAGACAGTGAGTGACATACTCCCCTTAGACTACTCCCCCTTACACAGTTAGTGGGATGCTCCCTTTAATAAAAAACTATACTTCTTCAGGACTATACTCTAAAAAACTATTGGAGATACAATGTTTTGCAAGGTGCTTACAACCGACCATGCAGCAATTTCCGAGGTTGCACTAAACACATCCACAACAGCATGAACCTGGTCATTATTAATCTCAACAGTTTGCCTGTCGCCGGTAAAGTTAGGCGTAGACTCCATTGTTACGTCTAAACTCTCAGGCCCAACAGTAGCCAATGAAGCTGCAACAGCTACATTTAATCCGGTAGGAAATGTATTGATCGCCTCTCTTGCCGAACCATTAAAAATTATCTTATTCTCCAACTCCATCTCTTTAGTATAGTGAGAGGTCCCTCTTAAAGCTCTTACACCTTTCACATTCTTAAACTTTGCCGATGCACCACCCATTAGTGTGGCTGTTCTTAAAACATCAAACCCTCCGGTTGCGCCTGATGCTATATATACCTTCGATCCGTATTGCAGTGCAGTATGCTTAACCTCCTCATAAAACTCATTATCTGCAAAAGCACCAATAGATAAAGTAACAATCGATGTGCTATTTTTCAGAGTTTTAATTGCAATATCCTTCATTACTGCAGGAGTAGCTGTTTCTATCAAATAATCAGGTTTAAGGCTAAGTAACTCTTCAATAGAATCACAAACCCGGCAATCTTCTGCTATTTTATTCATTTTAGAAGCAAGTGATTCAGCCTTTTCTTTCGATCGCGAGAAAACACCAACAAGTTCATATTCCGGCAACAATCCTTTCAACATTGCATCTGCAATTATATTGGCCAGATACCCACAGCCAACAATTACAACTTTATTCATTTAATCCAATTATATCTAATTAATTACATAAAGATAGAATTAAATAAAATAAGAGCAAAGATTTTTTTACCACTCTTTACTTTGAAGCACGATTACCCAAGCCCTATTCATTTTTATATTTTTACAAAGTAAAGAAGTCTATAAATATTACTATTTTTGTTGATGCTCTTTTTAACAGTAAAAAAATATCTCTTGTTTTAATTTATGGCTCCTGTAATATCCCTTAATTATTATCTATGATTTCTATTTTTCTATCAATTTTAGTCGGAATACTGATAGGCTACCTTCTTAAAAACTACAGTATAATCAAGCATAGCAACAAACTTCTGAATATAGTCATTATGCTGCTCCTCTTTTTTCTGGGAGTATCTGTCGGAAACAATAAAGATATAATAAACAATTTTATGTCTATTGGAATTGATGCCTTTATTCTTACCGTTGGCGGAACATTAGGCAGTTTAATCTGTGCAAAATTTATTTACAACAGATACTTTAAAAAGAGATCCAACATACATTCAAATATCCACGAGAATGAAATATTAAATGAGCAGACAGATTCATCTTCAGCAAATATAAAATCTGAAATACAATAATGAAGCAATCACTCATATATCTGATTTTATTCACATTAGGTTTAACTCTATCATTAACAGGTTTTATTCCGGAGCTGTTTTTAAATGAAAATATATCTAAATGGGTACTGTTTGTACTTCTTTTTCTGGTTGGATTACAAATTGGCTCAAGCAAGAATATGTTTACCGCATTAAAACGATTTGGATGGAAAATTACATTAATTCCTCTTGCAACAACAATTGGCACCTTCGCAGGTGTTGCTCTGATAAGTCTCATTTTACCTGATAGAACTCTTACAGATTGCCTCAGCGTGGGAGCAGGTTTTGCCTATTACTCATTGTCAAGTATCATAATCACAGAATTAAGGAGTGTTGAGCTGGGAACGGTAGCACTATTAGCTAATATAATGCGAGAGTTTAGTGTGCTTATACTGGCTCCCTGGATGGTTAAATATTTTGGTAAGCTTGCCCCAATTTCGGCAGGAGGTGCAACAACTATGGATACAACACTTCCAATTATTGCAAAGTACTCAGGCTCAGAGTATGTAGTTTTGGCATTATTCCATGGAATGATTATAGACCTGACTGTCCCTCTGTGGGTAACACTCTTTTTAAGCTTGTGAAATCAACAAAACAAACCGACGTTTTAAACGTTAAATGAAAGTATACAAATCCGTTTTAGATAGAATTCTGACATTTTAAATAATGAAATTTTGCCACAAAAGACCCTTCTTATAACAATCCCAATATTGTTTCTGACAACATATATTTATACTGCAATCAGATTATACAAAATTCTTCCTGCTGTAAGCTCACTGCGTTTTATTTTAATATTCCTGTTTGTGCTTGGAATAGCAGGAGTGGTAATATTTTTCTCTTTGGGTGAAAAGATGCCTATTTCAGTTTCAAGCGGATTATATAGATTTAGCACAGGCTGGTTAATTGCTTTTCTTTACCTGTTTCTTGCAGTATTAATAGTTGACATTCTGTTTCTGCTGAATAATCTGTTTAAATTTATCGACAAAGATACAGCCGCTTCTATTATTAGTAATAATTCATTTACTTCAGTTGTGATATATGGTGTTGTAGGAGCAATTTTACTTTTCGGAAACATTGTCTATCACAACAAAAAAAGACAACCACTAACTATTACAAGTACAAAAATTGATAAGCCAATACGAATTGTGGGAATCAGCGATTTGCACATAGGCTATACAATCTCTGCTAAGGAGGTTTCGAAATGGGTGAAATTGATAAATAACGAAAAGCCTGATATGGTTGTAATTGCCGGTGATATAATTGACAATCATATGCGCCCAATATTTAGAGATTCAATTGAAACAGTGCTAAATAAAATTGATGCACCCCTAGGCGTCTTTGCATGTACCGGAAATCATGATTTAATGTTTTCAGTAAGAGAAGATATCAACTTTTATAACAGGTCGGGAATTACACTCCTTCGTGATTCCACTGCAACAATTAATGATATAACCATTATCGGGCGTGACGATCATAGCAACAGCAAAAGAACCGGTTTAAACACTATAACCGAAAATATTAACAAATCAAACTTCACCATTCTACTTGACCACCAGCCTATTAATTTAGATGAGGCTGTTGGGAACAACATCGACTTTCAACTCTCGGGGCACACCCACAGGGGGCAGGTTTTCCCGATATCATTAATAACGGATATGATATTTGAACTGTCGCATGGTTATCTGAAAAAAGGAGATACCCATTTCTATGTCTCAAGCGGAATTGGTATTTGGGGAGGAAAATTCAGGATAGGTACCAGATCGGAGTATCTTGTACTTGATTTAGTGCCTGAGATTAAAAACTGAGCTTACAGAAAAAAACAACTATATGCGTGCGCTTATAAATGCTTTTATAATTCATCTGACTCTTAACATACTTGTGTTTTTAAAGGGTTGGCACACTTTTGATAAAACAAAATGGGCACGAATAATACTAGTTTTGGTTTTTGGACTGGAATTCCTAATTTACACCATTGGTTTTATATTCTTTAGACACCTGCCGGAGAATATAACACAGTTCCTTCGAGTAACCGGCACAAGCTGGATGCTTTTCCTGCTGTATACCGGAGGCATATGGCTAATTATCGATCTTATATTTATTATAATAAAGAAAATTCAAAGGAAGTCGTGGCGCTTCAGAGAACACCCCCGGAAATATAAAACCCTAACCTTCGTTTTACCTATTGTTTTTGTAACCGCAGTTATGGCTCACGGACATTATAAGTTTCTTAACCCCATTGTTCAGCAGGTACCTGTTATTATCGGGAAAAATGCTAATAATATAGATTCGCTGAGAATTGCCGTTGTGGGCGATCTTCACCTGGGATGGATGATAGACCGTAAGCACGCTGAGCGATTTGTAGACCTTATCATGAAGCAGAATCCGGATTTAATCCTATTTGTAGGTGATATATTAGATTCTCAAATCGAACCAATTAAAGTCCAGAATATGGATGAAGTCCTTTCCCGGCTTTCAGCCCCATTGGGTGTATTCTCATGTGCAGGAAATCATGAGTACAGATATGAAGCCGATGAAAAAATAGAACTACTAAATGATGCCGGCATAGTGATGCTGCTTGATTCTGCAGTTTTGATTGATAGTGCTTTTTATATCGTTGGGCGAGAGGATAGAATTATTCCCGACAGATTATCCATAGAAGAGATTCTGGATAATGCACAAGTAGATAGAACAAAACCCGTTATTGTATTAAACCATACCCCCGATAATTTAAAAGAAGAATCTGATGCTAAAGTTGACATTGCTTTATACGGTCACACTCACCACGGGCAAGCCTTTCCCGGAAATATAGCAACTGAAATTATTTTTGAAGTAGCACATGGCTACAAGAAAAAAGAGAACACACATATTTACGTAACTTCAGGAATTGGGTTAGTGGGACCGCAATACCGCATCGGCACAGTTTCAGAAATTGTGATGCTCAACGTGAAGTTTAAATAGATTATTGAAGTAAGGCTATAAATACTCCAATGCATCCTCAAGGTGCACAGAATTCGATCCTTTAAGAAAAATATAATAGTTTTTAAGGGGGTTTGATTTTAGTTCGCTTATAAGTTCGCCAACATCATTAAACCTACTAAAGCTATCTTTTGAAATTGAGACATCATTAAAAATGCTCCCAACAAGATACACCTTTTCATAAGGCTGTTTATTCAGATAGTCAATTAGCCTGATATGCTCCTCAATACTCGACTCACCCAACTCTTTCATTTCACCCAAAATAACCACTTTAAATAATGATGAAGGAATAGAAGTAAAGAAATCCAAAGAGGCCTTCATACTTGTTGGGTTAGCATTATAAGCATCAATTATCAGGTCGTTTTTATCAGTACGTTTAAACTGAGATCTATGGTTCGTAGGTTCATATTCCTCTAAAGCAGAGCTAATTCTCTCAGAATTAATGCCAAAGAACTTAGACACCGCAACAGCAGCAATTGCATTATCAAAATTAAACTCACCCACCAGACTCGTTTTAACCCTGTACGAACTGTCAAAAAAGCTCCAGTCGAATTCCAGAAAAGGAGTTGCATCAGCAATCGAACCCGATGCAAAAAGCGTTGGGTCATTCTTTCCATATAGAATACGATTCATACCTTCAGAGAGATCATAGAGAGTTTTATTATCCCTGTTTACAAACACTTTACCCTCATGTTCACGTATATAATCATACAACTCACATTTGGTTTTAATTACGTTCTCAATTGTACCAAACCCTTCAAGGTGAGCTTTCCCAATGTTTGTAATTAAGCCATAGTTGGGTTCTGCAATTTCACACAACTCCTTTATATTACCCGGATGGTTGGCACCCATCTCAATAACAGCTATCTCATGAGATTTATCCATAGACATCAATGTTAGCGGCACACCAATATGATTATTATAATTACCCTGAGTAAACGCCACCTTAAACTCTCTTGATAAACTAATTGCTATTAACTCTTTCGTGGTTGTTTTACCGTTAGTACCGGTAATTCCGATTATAGGTGTTTTAAGCTTTTTACGATGTAGATTTGCAAGATTCTGCAACGTCTTAAGTACGTCATCCACAAGGATAAAGCGACTATCCACATTCCCCTCCTCCAGCTCATCAACAACAGCATATGAGCACCCCGATTCAAGAGCTTTTTCAGCAAAAAGATTACCATTAAACCTCTCCCCTTTCAGAGCGAAGAAGATAGAATCTTTTGGACAAATTCTCGAGTCGGTAGTGACGATGGGATAGTCACAAAAGATAGAATACAATTCAGATAAATCCATAAGAATTAAAAGCTCTATGAATTAGAATGCCAGTTTTTTTGCAATAGATGCAGGAACAGCATCTTTATGCAGTACCACGCTCATAGTTTTATATTTAACAAAAGCTTCAGAAGCATACCACAACCCATTATACTGTCCGGCGTCGCCCCATGAGTTCTTCACCATATAATATTTATTTCCATTCTGATCTTTTGCAATTCCATAGATCTGCATACCATGATCATCTGTAGTTTCATAGTTATCATATGCAATCTGACGCATCTCCTGCGATATCTCTTTTTCAGCTAATATTTCGTTACCTATACGAGTTCTCAAACTAGTATCGCGTTCGCGGGCCGACTGACCCAACCATCTCTCCTGATCGCTGCCTGCATTTTCGGGAGCATTTTCATCAGGCACAATTGCAATTCCCGATCTTGAGAAGCCCGTCTCACTTACGTCAGAAGCCCATGCAATAGTATAACCATTCATAGTTGCGCTCTCCATCACCTCCATCAATTCGTCTATCGGCAAGTTGTATGAGTTTGCCCACCTCCAGTTGTCGGGCACTTCAATTGCAAATGGCTTATAAAAAGGATGATGAGTATAAGAAGTAAGCGATATATAGTCATCCTGATTAAGTCCTAAATATTGAGCAAAACTATGTGGCGTATATTCAACTCCATTATAGGTAAAAGTTTCAGGCACCTCTCCGAGATAAGTATCCAGGATCCCTTCATATCCGTTGAACCAGACAGGCGACAAGTTTTTCGACTCAATAACTGCCTTCATATAACCTGCAAGAATCTTATCAAGCTCTCCATGATTATGTGTTTCCGAGCCATAATTAAGTCCTTTATATACATTTTCAGGTATTATACCAAATTGATCTATTGTTTCAAAAACATCAGCAAAAGATCCACCGGGCGAAAAATTGAGGCTACCATGCAGGCGGGCATATTTTTTTGCCTGATCCTCATAGTTTCTGCGCACAATATACATTTCTGATAAGTCGAATTCCCCCTTACCCATTCTTATTAACTCTGATTCCAATACTCCCACACCCGAAAAGCTCCAGCAGGTGCCTGAACTTGATTGATTTTTTACCGGTGTGATTGGGTTCTCTTTTACCACTGAAAAGTTATAAACTCCTTGTGCTGAAACAATAATTGTTATTAGCAGATAAAATTTTACGATTAAAAGTTTTTTCATTTTGCTTTGTTTGTGTGAAAACTGGTTATCTGTAACCATTGCGAAACAAATATACTCTAAATTAAGGAATTTATTATATAATTTGTAGCTCTATTTAAGTCCAAAATCAAAAAATAGGTATATTTGCGGAATAAATACTTTAAAAATGGATGATCTGAAACCTAAAAAGAGAAAAAGCCGAAAGGGCTGGGCATGGTTTTTCGGCATATTAATTCTGGCACTGGGAATATTTGTATATGTCAGATTTTATTATGTATTCGGAACCGGAGTAAAATCCGGAGAGCTCAACTATCTTGTATACAAGGGAGTTGTATTTAAAACATACGAGGGCAAATTAATTCAGACCGGCTTCAGAGCAGATAAACCCGGAGGACTACAATCTAACCAGTTCGATTTTTCGGTTGAAGATGAAGAGATAGCCAAAAAGCTAATGTTACTAAGCGGTAAGAATGTCCAGCTACACTACAAAGAATATTTTGGAACAATACCCTGGCGTGGCTATACAAAATTTATTGTAGACAGTATTGTAGCAGTTGAAGAACCAATTATTCGGGATGAAATAGAGGAGTTAACGCCTTATATTCTCGAATCTATGTAAAAAAGAAACAGTGTCGCAAAAGAAAAAATTTTATGTCGTTTGGGAAGGCAGAACCCCCGGCGTGTACTCATCGTGGGATAAATGTAAGGAGCAAATATTCGGATATGAAAATGCCAAATATAAATCCTTCTCATCCATTGAAGCTGCTGAAAAAGCATATGCCGAAAACCCCTGGAAACATCTGAACAGTAAAAACGGTAAAAACGGTAAAAACCCTGCAAAGTCAAAGGCAGTTTCAACTTCAGGTAAAATTATAACAAATAGTGTTTCAGTTGATGCAGCATGTAGTGGTAACCCCGGACTAATGGAGTACAGAGGTGTATTTACAGCAGATGGCGAGGAAATATTTCATCAGGGTCCATTTGAAGATGGCACCAATAATATTGGAGAGTTTTTAGCTATTGTGCACGCTCTTGCCTTCCTGAAGAAAACCAGTAAGGATCTCCCAATATACTCCGACAGCAGGAATGCAATTAAATGGATTGAGAAGAAAAAATGCAATACAACCCTTAAAAAGACAGAAAGAAACCAATATATTTTCGAACTTATTGATCGTGCTGAGAAATGGTTAAATTTAAACACCTATCCAAACCCAATAATAAAATGGGAAACATCAAAATGGGGTGAAATACCGGCAGATTTTGGCAGAAAATAAACTCTAATTATTTATCACTATCGCTTTCAACCGACGGGTAGCCTTTCGGTGTATTTATTGTAGGAAATACTCTTTTCACATTATTGGCAACAATTTCAGCAAACTCCTCAAGCTCTAAATTCAGAGCATGCGCAACCTGCAAATAAATATCACGCAAATTAATCTCGCTTTCATCTGTTTCACAAAAAATAGTATCCGGCGGCAATAACTGAACAGACTCAACATTAATACTTTCACCCATCGAAAAGTAGAACCCCTCCTTTATCAGTCGCTTCGTAAGTTCAGGTTTACCCCGATAACCATGAATTATCCATGGGTTGGCAGGTTTGCACTCATTCTTAATTTTAATAATCTCCTCCCACGCCTTAACACAGTGAATAATAATTGGCTTATTCAATCTTTCAGAAAGTGTTATATGGCTTTTAAAAACAGGCATTTGAACATCAAATGAAGGCCCCTTCAGCTTATCCAGACCGGTTTCACCAATTGCAATAATCCTTTCATCTGAAGCTATCTCAGACAGATATGTAATCTGATTTGCACTATCCTCAGAGTACCAGGGATGTATTCCGCATGAAAAAGCGTGTCGTGCATGAAGATCTCTTTTAACTTCGAACTCAAGTGGATAAACATCAAATATACATGAATGATATGGATCGTCATTCTCTTCTCTGTAGATCTGGTGGGTGTGTATATCGTAAAATTCCATATTAAATTTATTCTTCCGTTCTTTTTTTCTTCTTCGCAGGCTCAGGAACAGGATCATATCCCGACCCACCCCACGGATTGCAACTCAATATTCGTTTTGATGATAAGTAAAAACCCTTAAAAGGACCATGCTTCTTTATTGCTTCAATTGTATATTGCGAGCAAGTTGGAGTATAGCGGCACGAAGGTGGCAAAAGAGGTGAAATAGCCCCCCTGTATATGTATACAGGTATCAGCAAAATCCACGACAAAAGTTTGTTGAAAAAACCAAGCATTTTAAGCCACATCCTCAATCCGTTTTCTTAACTCTGCAAGAGCCTTTTTCATTGCCTTCACTATATCAGCAAATTGCACTATATCATCCTTAACATAAATAAACCCAACATCAAGCCGCAAGCCCCTTTCAACACATAAATCACTTACAGCAAGCTTATTAAGTCGGTATGCCTCTCTTATTAACCGTTTTATTCTGTTGCGATTAACTGCAGATTTTATTCTCTTTTTAGGAATACTGATCAGCACCGAAACCGGAGGAGTTTTATATTCTGAAGACAAAAGGTATACTACCCTCAGCGGGTACGCAACAAAAGATTGTCCATTCTCAAAAAGACCATCAATTTTGCTGTTGCCCACAATCTTTTCGTCTTTACTAAAGCCAAATTTCTCAACTATATTCATAGATTAAAGCATCCCCTCCCCGAAAGCAATCACAAAAACAAAGATATACTATTTTGGTATTAAATATTATACTTTCAGAAAAAAAAATGGAAAAGCAGAATCACCCGCTTTTCCATTTGTATACAATTTAATAATTTTAAATCTTAAGAGTGATGCTTATGATTATCTTTAATAAAAGCATCTAATGCAGCAACCATTGAAGGATATTCGGGTTGAGGCGCTTCACAGTCTAAACGAAAACCTGACTCCTCCACTGCCTTGGCAGTTGCACTTCCAAAGCATCCAAATGCTGTGTTTCCCTGTTTATAATCAGGGAATTTACTAATTAGCGACTGAATTCCGAGGGGACTAAAGAAAATGAGCATATCATACTCCAATTTTTCTTCCTTTGGGAATTCATTACTTACTGTTCTATACATCACACTTTTAGTATAGTCTATTTTTTTCTGATCAAGGAATGATGATATTTCATCGTTATGCTCCTCAGGAACAGGCAATAAAAATTTCTCTTTAGAATGTTTCGTTAATGCAGTATTCAGACCTTCAATTTTGCCGGTCTGACTAAAGAATATTTTTCTTTTTCTATAAACGATGTATTTCTGAAGATAAAGCGCAACTGTTTCCGAGATACAAAAATACTTCATACTTTCGGGAATAGTTATTTTCAACTCCTCACAAATCGAGAAGAATTTGTCAACTGCCGTTCTGGCAGTAAAAAATATTGCACTAAAATCTAAAATATTTATTCTCTGAGAGCGGAACTCCTTAATTGATACTCTTTCCACTACTATGAAAGGATAAAAACTAATATCCAAATCATACTTCTCAGCTAAGTCAAAATAAGGAGATTTTTCACTGCTTGGTCTGGGTTGAGAAATAAGAATGCTTTTTACTTTCCGGGCGTTCATAAAATGTTGTTTCCTACAATACTAATTATTGAAAGCACCAATTTATAATATAAAAAGTAAGGTGCTATTTCAGTGCCGCAAAGATACGAAAAAAAATAAAAAGTCCCGACTTTATTTTTAACAAAAATATTAAACGTCTCAATTATAACAACAAGTCGGCTAACTATAAACACCGCCGCAATAGCAATAAACATATAATCCCTGTATTCAGGCAGATATACAAGCAGTATGGCAGGAACAAAAACAATTAAGCCTAAAAGTTCAAAAAGCCTGAAATATCTGTTAATCCAATCTTTAATATCATTACTAAGGAAAAAAGTTGCAATTATCCTGTACATAATGTATTTCAATCCAATAAAAACTGCAATTGCCAGAAAAACCCCAACAAAAACCAACAGATAACTCCTAAAAGATTGAATAATTAAATCAGCATCAAGCAAATATGTAAAAACAACTATTGTAAAAACAAGTACAGCCTGAAATATCATATAAAATTCACTCCAAACCTCACTGGTTGTAACCTGTTCTTTAATATTAGATACCGGATAGTTCCTTAAAGAAAAAATAGAGCGAAAGTTGGTTGCAATAGTGCTACCCTCTCTGTTGTAAATGATTGAGATAGTAATTAAGCAAAGCAGGAACAACAGAAAAAAGAGTGTATTCAGAATTGGTGAATAGGGAACGGGCGAACCCTCAATTCCATATATCATAAAATTGCTGCCAATTACATCCGATGCATTTTCAATATCAAATAAGACCTTGTTTTGCTCGGTTGGCAAGTACTCAAATTCACCAAAGTTCCATTCCGGAGAGCTCTGTTTAATTTGTAAATCTTCTTCTCTCAAATAGAATGGAACTGATTCTTTTATTGTATCCGGTATTAAGAATGGCGCCACCTTACTTTGTTTTTAAGCAAAACTACAACTCTTTTTCCTTATATTTAGAAAAAGAGGGATTCCAATTACTGTTATTGTTTAATAAACCTATTATCTCTTCAGGAGAACTCACTACCTGAAGCATTTTGGAGTACTCCGGCTTAAGAAACCTTTCCGAAATCATACATTCAAAAAACTTTAGCAAGCTGTCATAATAGTTATTGATATTAAGCAGTATTATCGGTTTTTTAAAAAGGCCAAGCTGCTTCCACGTCATAATTTCCGCCAGCTCCTCCAATGTTCCCAATCCACCCGGAATAGCAATTGCAGCATCTGCCATCTGAGCCATTCTTTCCTTTCTCTCATGAATGGTATTTGTAACAATTGTTTCAGTAAGATCATTATGGCACCAGCCGGCATCCACCATAAACTTAGGAATAACACCTATTGCGCGCCCGCCATGCTTCAGCATAGAATTGTTCAACTCACCCATTAAGCCCTGATTTCCGGCACCTGTAATACATGCAATTCCGTTTTCAGCCAGCAGTTTACCCAATTCTGAAGCAGCTTCAAAATATTTAGCGTCAATATCGGCACTCGAAGCACAATACACAACAACCGAAGGGTATACATCCATCACCATTCTAATCCAAATGCGTTCTTTATTTTTTCAACATATTCCAACTTCTCCCATGTAAACAACTCCACTTCAAGCTCAATAGGTTCAGGCATGTACCTCGAGCTAAACGTCTTCTTAACCTTGCGCGGTTGTCTTCCCATATGCCCGTAAGTAGCAGTCTCAGAATAAATCGGATTACGTAATTTCAGTCGCTGCTCAATTGCTTTAGGCCTCAGATCAAACAGCAGTCTTATTTTATCTGCAATCTCAGAATCTGATATATTAAGATTGCTTTTTCCATAAGTATTCACAAAGATATTCATTGGTTCTGCCACCCCAATAGCATAAGAAATCTGAATTAGAACTTCGGGAGACACACCGGCAGCAACCATGTTTTTAGCAATATGTCGTGCAGCGTATGCAGCTGAGCGGTCCACTTTAGACGGGTCCTTACCTGAAAAAGCTCCACCTCCGTGCGCCGCTTTACCACCGTAGGTATCAACAATAATTTTTCTTCCTGTCAGACCGGTATCACCGTGCGGTCCGCCAATTACAAACTTCCCTGTTGGATTTACATGATACTTTATATCCCCATCAAACAGTTTGTGTACACCCTTTCTTCCTCTGTACTGAGCTTTAACTCTGGGTATAAGGATAGTTCTTACATCTGTTTCAATTCTCGAACGCATCAGCTCATCAGCTTCAAGAGCAGCTTTAGCAGTATTTAGTCGTGGCGTTTCAAACTCATCATGCTGAGTAGAAACAACAATAGTATCAATCCTTAATGGCACACCATCATCCGAATATTCTATTGTAACCTGCGATTTTGAATCGGGGCGAAGGTAAGGCATCAGCTCAGGCTCGTTCTTGCGAATATTGGCCAGCTCCACAAGTAAGGCATGACTTAAATCTAACGAAAGAGGCATAAAATTGACTGTTTCATCAGTTGCATACCCAAACATCATACCCTGGTCGCCGGCCCCCTGATCCATCGGGTCTGCTTTCTGATCAACACCTCTGTTTATGTCATCCGACTGTTCATGAATGCTTGAAAAAACACCACACGAAAGAGCTTCAAAGCCATATTCACTCTTCGTATAGCCTATTTTTTGTATAACACTGCGTGCAACTTCTGCCACATCAACATACGCCTTAGATTTAACCTCACCTGCCAACACAACCTGTCCGGTTGTAACAAGCGTTTCACAAGCAACTTTAGAGTTTTTATCATACGCTAAGAACTCATCCAGCAGCGCATCAGATATCTGATCGGCTACCTTATCGGGGTGTCCTTCCGACACCGATTCGGAAGTAAAGAAATAACTCATTATAAAATATTTTTGTTTCCTGAAAGGCTAATCAGTATACTGATTCAAAAGCCCTTAAAAAAGGAAACGTTGTTTAACAAGAAGTAAAGTAAACAACGTTTGAACTGTAGCGAAGAATAAATATGCGGATAGTGTTTTAGCATTTTTTTCTGTGGTTGCAAGCAGTTCAAATCTGTCCACATCACTTATTTACGATGCAAAGTTAATAATATTACATATATAAGTTCAAAGAAACAGAGATATTTTTCTATTTACCCATTTATAACCTCTCCCCCATTTGGGTGAAGGCATTGTCCCGACATATAACTGGCATCATCACTTGCAAGAAACAAGAAGCATGTTGCAACCTCATTTGGCTCACCTGCCCTGCCCATCGGTTTATCGCTACCAAACTTCGATACTTTTTTCTTATCAAAAGTAGAAGCAATCAGGGGAGTCCATATCGGTCCCGGAGCCACAGCATTAACTCTTATTTTCCTATCATTTAAATTCAAGGCCAGACTTCTCGTAAAAGCAACAATGGCACCTTTGGTGGCAGAGTAGTCGATTAATTTAGGGCTTCCTCTGTATGCTGTTACAGAAGCAGTATTTACTATTGCACTTCCCTCCTTTAAATGAGAAATTGCATATTTTGTTACCCAGAAATACGAGAAGAAATTTGTGTAAAAAGTTTTCTCTAACTGTTCAGTAGTAATATCCTCAATCCTCTCTTTTTCCCAATGAACAGCAGCATTATTTATGACAATATCAATACCATTAAACTTGTCGATAGTTCTTTCAACGGCTTTCTTACAATTCGATTCCCTTGAAAGATCCCCTTTAATCAACACACACTTCCGTCCGAGCTTCTTTATTTCAGACTCAGTCTCCTTAGCATCTTCGGTTTCACTAAGATATGCAATTGCAATATCAGCTCCATGCTTGGCAAACAAAATGGCAGTAGCTTTGCCGATACCACTGTCGCCACCCGTTATTAATGCTACTTTCCCTTTCAGCTTCTGATTATCATCAATTGGCTCCGAATCGGGCGTAGGAGTCATTACAGCCTCTTTGCCGGGTCGTTTCTGCTTCTGTTCAGGTCTTAATTTTTTATCTTCTTTTTTATTCATAACAGTCGATATTTAAAATTATCCGGAATAACTATATGAAGATAAAACCAATCTGTAAGTTTTATTGTTTTGAATTATAGTTCTAAGAATATATAAATGTTATTCAAGAACCTCAACATTCAGGCATGTATGCATTAGTTTGTGAAATATTGTTAGCTCAGCACATTAATTTCTTTAAGCAATTGCTCTAAATTTACTCCCTCCGTAAAATGAACTGTTTTAAAGCCAATCTCCTGTGCGGTAACAATATTATCTAAATTATCATCAATAAACAACGACTCCTCAGCTTTTAGATTATACCTGTCTAAAAGAATCTTATAAAGTTTTGGATCGGGCTTTATCAGTTTTTCTTTTCCTGAAACAACCACTCCCTCCAAATGATTAAAGAAATCATACTTTTTCATAGCAATAGGTAAAGTTTCATCAGACCAGTTTGTCAACCCAAACAATCTGTATTTATCCTTCAGTTCATTTATCAACTTAACATTTTCGTCTATTGTACCTCCCAGCATCTCTTCCCATCTGCCATAATACATAGCAATCTGTCTGCTATATTCAGGATATTCCTCCTGAAGAAATCTGGTTGCCTGGGCAAGGGGTCTACCTGCATCCTGCAACAAATTCCAGTCGTAGCGACAAATATTATCCAGGAAGTACCTCATCTCCTCTTCAGTCTTAAAAACTTTTCTATACAGATATTCCGGATTCCAATCAATAAGAACCCCGCCAAAATCAAAAATTATGTTTTTAATATTCTCCATTTATAAATTTATTAGCAATATTAATAT
>CAZYNA010000025.1:0-32291 GCA_964648775.1 uncultured Proteiniphilum sp.
TAACAGTATTAATATGCAAAACGAGTAGTATTTAGGGAGTATTTCACTTTTATTTATGTTATTTTATTATTTAATGAAAAAAAACATGTGAAGAATTTATTCTGTTCGAAAAAATATATTACCTTTGCCAATGAATACTTCAACAGTATTGTCTCATACTACTGTTTATTATTTATAATTCATTTCAAACTCTATTATATCCACCTTTTTTGTTAAATAAATACCGGAACCTTTAGTTCTGTGATATAATAAGGATATAATTTAGTCATTTCATTTATTTAAAACCATAACGAATTTCAAAACATCTACATGGCTTATAATATTATAGAGCTTAATGAAAAGCTAACAACAGAATTGCGAGTTCTTGCCAAAGAAATGGGAATTAGAAGACCCGATGCTTACAAGAAAGAGGAACTCATATATAAAATTCTTGATGAGCAAGCAATTGCAGAAACAAAAAAACTAAGTAGTGATAGTGGCACTAGAAAAAACAACAAAGCTAAGAGTCAGCCCGACAAAAAAGCAACACCGGTTAAATCTGATGCTAAAAAAGCAGACCCTAAGAAGATAGAGTTAAAAAAACCTGAGCCCAACAAAGTAGAGCCTAAAAAGGTAGAAACCAAGAAAGAGGAACAGGATAAAAAGATAGAACAGCCTAAAGCTGAAGCCACTAAATCTGAACCAAAAAAAACTGAATCAGATAAAAACAAGACTCAACCTCAAGCACAGAGTCAAGGGCAGAAACAACGGCAGAAACAAGGGCAAACTCAAGGAGAAACTCAAGGGCAAGCTCAGGGTCAAGCAAAAGCTGAACCTGCAAAGGCTGCCGACAGACCAATTCAACTTGTTTTCAGATCATCCAAACAAAGAGGTGAAGAAAAAAAGAGCAAGCCTGCTCCAGTAACTCTTCCTCCCGTAGTTGCTGAAGATCCTCAGGTTGAAACAGAAGGATCTGCAAAGAAAGAAACTGCACCTGTCAGCGAAAAGGTTTCATTACAAGATCTGGTAACACCTTCTCCGATTCAACAAAGACAACAGCCACAACAACAATCTCAATCACAACCACAACAGCAATCAAAAGCTCAGACTCAACAAAAAGATAAAGAGAAAGAACCTGTTTATGACTTTGATGGTATATTAAATGCTTCAGGAGTTCTTGAAATCATGTCTGACGGATATGGCTTTTTAAGATCGTCTGATTATAACTATATGTCTTCTCCTGATGATATATATGTGTCACAATCTCAGATAAGACTTTTTGGACTAAAAACAGGTGATGTTGTTGAAGGACCAATAAGACCACCTAAAGAAGGTGAGAAGTTTTTCCCAATAGTAAAGGTTGATAAGATTAATGGACGTAGTCCTGATGCAGTACGTGACCGAGTACCGTTCGATCATCTTAAACCACTATTCCCCGACGAGAAGTTTAACTTAACTAAAGGTCATAATGACAATCTTTCTTGCCGTGTAGTGGATATGTTTACCCCCATTGGTAAAGGACAGCGCGGATTGATAGTTGCTCAACCAAAAACTGGTAAAACAGTATTGCTTAAAGATATTGCAAATGCAATAGCTGACAATCATCCTGAAGTATATATGATTATACTTCTAATCGATGAAAGACCTGAAGAGGTTACAGATATGGAGAGAAGTGTTAATGCAGAAGTTATTGCATCTACATTTGATGAGCCGGCAGATCAGCACGTAAAAATTGCAGAAATAGTATTGAATAAGGCAAGGAGACTGGTTGAGTGCGGACATGACGTTGTAATTCTTTTGGACTCAATAACACGTTTGGCACGTGCATATAATACGGTTCAGCCTGCTTCAGGAAAAGTTCTTTCTGGTGGAGTTGACGCAAACGCTTTACATAAACCTAAACGTTTCTTTGGTGCCGCACGAAATATTGAAGATGGAGGTTCGCTTACTATTATAGCTACTGCTCTTACAGATACTGGTTCAAAAATGGACGATGTGATATTTGAAGAGTTTAAAGGAACAGGAAATATGGAACTTCAACTGGATAGAAAACTTTCTAATAAAAGGATCTTCCCATCTGTTGATATTATTGCTTCAAGCACTCGTCGTGACGACCTGCTGCTTTCTGAAGAGACGCTTAACAGAATGTGGGTATTACGAAACTTCCTTTCAGATATGAATTCTGTTGAAGCTATGGAGTTTTTACTAAATAGGCTAAGACGAACAAGAAGTAATGAAGAGTTTTTAATCTCAATGAACGATTAATATTAATAAGGCAGTAGTATATCTTCAGGATATACTACATCTTCTAAACATAGGGCATGTCCCGGAACAGAATCGCCAGCAACCTGGCGATTTTTTGCATTTATAATACGTCTCAATCCTTTTTCATCGAGTCGCCCTCTGCTCCCCTCAAGCAAAGTCCCAACAATTGACCTGACCATATTTCGCAAAAAGCGGTCTGCCTTAATTGTAAATATATATAAATCACCAATCTGTTCCCATACGGCAAACTCTACATTGCAAATATTGGTTTTCACATCAGTATGCGATTTGCTGAAACTACTGAAATCCTCATACTCCTTAAGTATTTCTCCCAACATATTCATTTTGTCAATATCAGGAGTAAAATAAACTCTATAGGTTAACTCATGCAAAAAAGGATTTTTCCCGGTAGTGACATGGTAGCTGTACGTTCTGGATATTGCGCTGAATCGTGCATGCGCCTCAGGATGCACTTGCTGAATAGAAAGTATGGATATATCTTTGGGAAGGAAATTATTTAATTTATTAACCATCTCACTGCAATCAAAGGGTTCTCCATTCCAATCGAAATGAGCAACCATTTTACGTGCATGTACACCGGAATCTGTTCTTCCTGCTCCAACAATTTCTATATTATCACGCAGAATAGTTGAAATAGAATCCTGCAACTTTTCCTGTACACTCATACCATTAGGTTGAATTTGCCATCCAACATAATTTTTTCCGTTGTATGATATAGTTGCAAAGAAACGAGGCATATCAAAACTAATTTTAACCGTTTAATTCTCTCAATCTTAATTTAGTAAGAACCTGCTTAGTATTTAAAGGGAAGTCACCTTCCATCATCCATGAATAATAACTTGGTTCATTCTTTAGCACTTCCGATACAGATTTGCCTCTATGCTTTCCAAAGTTGAAAACCTCAATACCCTTTTCGTTTTTAATAATTCTTCCGGCCAAATCAACATTATTATTAAAACTGGAGTACTCAGTTGATAGGAAATCAACACTATTCTCTAAGTCTTCATAACGATCGAGCTGCGATTTCAACACTTCATAGGTTGCTTTTGTATCATATTCGGCAGAATGTGCATCCTCTAAAACTTTATTACAGTAAAATTCATAAGCTGCAGCAAGGGTGCGCTGCTCCTTTCTGTGGAATATGATTTGTACGTCAATGAATTTCCTTTTACTCGTATCAAAATCAACCCCTGCTCTCAGGAACTCCTCAGCAAGCATTGGCACGTCGAAGCGACTTGAATTAAATCCAGCCATATCACAACCTTCCAACATCTCAGTCAGAGATTTTGCGATCTGTTTAAAAGTAGGACAATCTTTCACATCATCATCCGTAATCTTATGTATATTAGTTGCCTCAGGAGGTATGGGCATCTCAGGATTAATTCTCCGAGTTTTGGTCTCTTCTTTTCCATTGGGTGAAATCTTCAACAATGAAATCTCAACTATCCTATCCCGAGTAATATTTATTCCTGTGGTTTCCAGATCAAAGAACACCAAAGGGTTTTTAAGATTCAAATCCATTAAAAGTAGCTTAATTAGTCATTCAACATCATTGGCATAAGTAAAGTCAACATATCCTCATTTTCCTCTTTTTCAACGGGTAATATAAGTCCCGCTCTTGAAGGATCCGAAAGTTCAATATGAACATCAGACGAAGGAATATTATCAAGAATTTCAATTAAAAATGCTGCTTTAAAACCAATATTCATTACATTTCCATTATACGAGCACTCTAGTGTTTCTTCTGCAGCAGTCAGAAAATCTATATCTTGTGCAGTAATAATTATATTATTATCAGATAACTGTAATTTAACTAGTCCGATAGATGGATTAGAGAAAACTGATACTCTTTTCAGAGCATTTAAGAGAGTTAATCTGTCGAGTGTTATTTTATTAGGATTATTTTGAGGAATTACTGAATTATAATTTGGATAACGTCCTTCAACAAAACGGCAAATCATAGTATAAGTTTCCATCTTGATATAAGCATTATTCTCATCAAAAGTAATTTCCACTTCACCAGATTCTCTTGGCAAGATAGACTTTAAAAGATTAGCAGGTTTTTTGGGCAGAATAAAAGAGGAACGACCATCACCTTTTGACTCGGTTGTTGTAACTCTAACTAATTTATGCCCGTCAGAAGCTACAAAAGTTATATCATCAGTTGTAATATCAAAATATATACCATTCATTACAGGTCTGAGCTCGTCGTCAGCAGTAGCAAAAACAGTTCTGTTTATTCCGGACAAAAGAGTTTCAGAATAAATATTTAAACTCATTGATGTATCCTCTTTTAGTGGCTTAGGTTCCGGATACTCATCACCTTTCAATCCTACAAAGTTATATTTTCCGTTGTGATAATAAATATAAACCTCGAGAGTTTCATCATCAATATCAAATGTAAGTGGCTGATCAGGTAACTCTCTAAGCGGATCAAGTAGGTTCTTAGCATTAATTGCCAAACTTCCTTCACCTTCTACATTACTAACTTCAATCCATGTCTCCAGACGCGTCTCACTATCAGCCGCCGTCATTGTTAATCTGTTGCCTTTAAGTTCTAAAAGAAAACAATCTAAAATGGGAAGTGTGCTTTTTGAATTGATGACTCTGCTAATTGCCTGCAGATGATTTAACATCGTTGTGCTTGACGCTATAAATTTCATGATTATATGTTTTAATTAAATATTTCCTGCTAATTAAATCTATAGAAAAATTTCTTTAGCAAATATATGAAATTATCTTGGAGCATCTGTTGTTTTGAAAATAAATTATTGGAAACAGTGCACTAAATATTGCTCTGATTAACTATAATCTATTTATTGCTTTTTGTTTCTTGGATGATGCTCAATAATCTCCTGACGTAAAAAACTTCTATCTATATGAGTATATATCTCGGTGGTTGCAATCTTTTCATGTCCCAGCATTTCCTGAATAACTCTGATATTTGCTCCTCTTTCAAGTAGATGTGTTGCAAACGAATGCCTAAAAACGTGCGGACTAACCTCTTTTTTAATTCCTGCAGCCTCTGCATATATTTTAATATAATGGAAAACAGTGATCCTGGAAATAGCAATACCTCTGGAGCTTACAAAAACAAAATCTTCATTCCCTCTCTTAACATCAATCTGGTTTCTATAGTAAAGCCAGTCGTTAATTTTACTAATAGCAACATCAGAAATAGGAACAAGTCGCTGTTTACCTCCCTTCCCTTCTACTCGAATAAATCCCTCTTCAAAATATAAGTTTGAAAAACGAAGATTTGTAAGCTCAGATACGCGCAGTCCGCAGCTATATAGAGTTTCGATAATTGCATAATTCCTTGTCCCTTCAGAAGTCGACAAATCAATTACTGACAAAATTGAATCAATTTCTTCAACTGAAAGAACTACAGGCAGTTTTAACCCGATTTTAGGTGAATCTAGTAATTCAGCAGGATTATCTTCCCTTACTTTGTTTAATATCAAAAACCGAAAAAATGATTTTAAGCCTGAGATAATCCGCGAAGTTGTACGTGACGACAATTTATTATCATACAATTCAGCTAAAAACTCCTCCAGATCTGAAGTCTCAATGGTATTAAATGTGTGATTTCTTTTCTCTAAAAAATCAATAAGCTTCTGAAGATCTGTCATATATGCATCAATAGTGTTCTCAGACAATCCTTTCTCTAATTGCAAATAACGTTTATACTCTTCTACAATATTGCTGTCTATCATTATAAATCTAAACAAGTGTCTTTCGAAGTACTTCAGCTTCTTCTACATACCTTTTAATTGAATCAATCAAAAAGATTTCATCAGCGGTATTTAAACTATTTCCTTTCTCCAGCAACTCCATTATACCTATCACTTCACCATTACCAACTACTCTGATTAAAGGCAATAATTTATGCGAAATTTGTGCTGAAGTGGCAATATCTCCCGATTTAAAAGAATCGCTCAAAATATTGCAGTTGTGCGTAGTTTCATCAACAAACGACTTTAATATTTTATTTGATACATCTTTATCATCTTTCACAAAGTCGATAAGCGCACTTACACCGGCAATATTTTCAGTTTTATTTGTTACTTCATTTATCTTGTTGTCACTACAACTATAAACTTTAACATAACGACAAATCATATCCTTTAATTGATCGGATGTAAAGGGTTTATTAAGAAAATCTGAAAAGCCTGACGACCTCATCTTTTCATTTGATATATCAGATCTTGCTGAAAGTGCAACAATTGGAGTATTTTTATTGATATTATTTTCAAGTTTATTTATTCTACTAATTAACTCAAACCCGGTAGATCCGGCTAAATTTATATCAATAAACAATATATCAAACAATTTACTATCCACAAGGCTTATAACCCTATCAGGATTTGATTCTGTGATACAGTTTATATTTAGCTTACTTATCATTTCAGACGCCATCATCAACTGTATAGGATCATCATCTACTACAAGCAAAGATATGTCTTCAGGAGCCTTTCCCTCATTAGCAACAGGAGATAAATTACTCACCGAGTTATGCTTCATCTTTAAAGGTATCTCCACAATAAACTCAGATCCTTTATTTTTCTCAGAAATTATTTTTATTTCACCCTCAAGCTCATCAACAAACGCTTTTGTGATTGCAAGACCCAGTCCGATTCCATCAACCTGTCCTATTTCACTAATATCTCCAACTTGCTTAAACTCTTTAAACACATCATCATGATCAGTTAGATCTATTCCGATACCTGTATCTTTTACCGAAAAGATTAATTTCTCCTCATTGTTTAAAGTATCAACTTTAGCTGTTACCTTTACTTCGCCCTCTAGTGTATATTTAATTGCATTAGAAATAAGATTTCCAAAAATTTGTCTCAATACATATTGATCACCATAGTTATATTGATTTTCAGGAATAGCATTTTCAACAATATACTCAATTGATTTACTTAAAGCCATTGGTTCAAAGCTTGATGCGGTATCGGTTACCAATATATTAAGATTAAAATTAGTTTCATTAAGCTGCCATGTTCCGGAATCAAGTTTATGATAATTCAACAAAACAGAAACAAGTTGTAATACGTGATCTGCAGAAGATTTCATACTCGACAGATATTCTTCACTTTTACTATTGTCATCTTTCAGTAGTTCAATAAAGCCGAGAATTGAACCGGTTGGTGACTTAATATCGTGAGAGATCGTCAACATAAGCTTTTCGCGAGAAGCGAGCAGGTCGGATATTCTCTTATTAGATTTCTCCAACTGTTTTCTATAGCGCTGACTTCTGTTAATATCAACCAAAAACAGAATAGCAAACAACATAGCAATCAGAATTCCAAGAATAGAAACAAGCTGCATTGTGTTTTGAGATTTAGAAAGTGTCAATTCTCTTTCATTTATAAGTTCAATCGATTTTCTAATCTCTTCTTGTTCAATTTCTTTTAAAAGATTATCAATACGAGAAGTCAACAACCGGTTTGTGTGACTCATAACCTCTTGTCGTTTAAGCAATACCAGCTGAAATTCTCTTTGTCTTGTCAGGTCCAGTCTCTCAGAGTATCTAACCTTATTTATAATGGTATCAACTATTAGTTTTAATTCATCATCCGAAACTACCGATCTGTTTTCAATTACTATTGTTGAGTCTGCATTCGCTACAAAAACGTTTCTCACTCTATCCAAGAAGCCTTTTCTATCTCCAATAACAACACTAGTATCGCTTTGAGCTACCTCAGGCCTGCTTATATTATTCTTCTCAAGATAATCAGATATCTCTCTGTTAAGTTCACTTGGAATAAAACTGCTTTCCAGGCTACTTATTATTTGTGGTGCCTGATTAATTGAATCCAGTAAGCCGGCAATATGAAGCAGATTGTCTTTTTTTCTAATTATCAATTGTTTTATAGTATCAAGATTTGTTACCCTTAACGAATCAGATGTTAAAAGTTTCATTTCATTAAGGTTATTCTCAATTTCAGGAAATATTGAGTCATATTTACTGAAATAATTCTGAGCACTTTCAGAAGTAAAAAGGTTCTGTTCACTTTCCACTTCATATAGGAGAGAAAGAGTGTTTCCAACAATGATCAGCTCAGATAAATCTTCACTCTTAATTCGCTTGTTAGAGAAATCAACAAGATTATTGTAAAGCGCAATAAGTCCAATTACCATTACAATAACAACCATAGCATAACCAACAATCACTGTTAGCTTAACTTTTGAGGCCCCACTTTTTTTCATCCTGATAATTTATAAGGTATTCAATTTTGAAACTTAACATTATACAGTTTTATTTTATTGTATAATGTCTTTCTGTCGATATTTAAAATTGATGCAGCCAGTGTTTTATTTCCTTTTGCCAACTCAAGAGCCTGATATATCTTTTCCTTTTCATAGTTTTCTTTTCTAAGACTCTTAATGCCATTTTGTGCAAGAGATCTGCTTTGATTATTTTGCTTTCCCTTATTGAATAATTCAAAAACCACATCACCTGTAATCGTATCTCCCTCTGTCAACAAAACGGCTTTAATAATACAATTCTTCAACTCCTGAATATTACCCGGCCATTCATATTCAACAAGCTCTTTTTGGATTATACTATCCATTCTTTTCACTTGCCTGTTAAGTATATTGTTTGCTAACTTAATAAAGTGAGTAGCAAAAAACAGAATCTGATCTCCGTTTCCCTTAAGCGAAGGTAGTATTACACTCTCCTTTTCAAGTAAATCAAATAGTTTTGGTATCAAAACACCTTTAAGCTCTAATAATGTTTTCTCAGAACTCAATACCAACTGAATATAGTTTTCATCTTTTTTCTGTTTAGTGAGAAAATTCAGAAGATCATCCTGCTGATGAATGTTTAGCTGGTCAACTCCGCGAATATAGAATAATCCACCTTTTGCTTCTCTGAATTTCTCTTTTAAAAAAGAATCACCATTTACTCCAAACGCTCCCCTATTCTTACTGGTAAGATCATTAGCATCAAGCGTAATTAATGGTTTTGTATGATTAATACCTTTTTCATAGATATATTTAACAACCGAAGACTTTCCTGAGCCTCTGCCCCCAATAATTAAACTATGAGTCTTATTTTCAGCTATAAGCCTCAATTGGTTAGCCAAATCTCCAAACTCTTTTCCCGGTGGAGTAATGAAATCATATGAGATTTTGTTGCTCTTTTTTAAATTATCCTGTATTCTAAATGCTTCATCAATTTTCTTGAAAAGTATATCAGGATCAATTGGCTTAGAGATATAATCTGTGGCACCCGATTTCATTGACTCAACTGCCGACTCGATATCAGCATAACCCGTCATCATAATTACCAGAATATCCGAATCATACCTTTTTACCCAAGAAAGAAATGCAAATCCATCTATATCAGGCATTCTTATATCACTTAGTATCAGATCATATGGTTGTTCCCTTACCAGCTTCTTTGCCTCCTCTGCATGAGACGCTGTTTCAACATCATAACCCTGTTTAACTAACCAGGATTTTAACATTAAACAAATTGTTAAATTGTCATCAATTATGAGTATGCTTTTATTCATGATAAAATTTTGTCACTCTTTATTATTTTCCTTTTCAAATTCTTTTGGTATTACTATGGCGGCATAAAGCATGAAAACAGCCCCGGCTATCATCACTAAAACCCACTCCGCATATTGTTTAAACATCAGATAGGTAGCGGCAATCATCAATAAGCAGGAAAAAATCTGAAAATTAAATAGTCGTTTGCCACGAATACTCTTTCCCGGATAAGGGTTTGAGATAGTAATAATAGAAAAAACTACTACTGAAACTGCCATAATCCAAGGCGCTATTATTGGCTCAAACATATAAATTAGAGCTGACAATAGAATTAGCACGCCTGATATTCTCAATAAAATATCTTTCATTTTACCAAAATAGACTCCTACAAATATACGGAGATTAATTTACAAATTTATAATTTTTATAGATACAACTAATAATGATGTGTTATCAGCGGATTAAAAACTATTCAATAACAAATATTTCTTCATTCTCTTTTTTCATGAAATAGTTCTCACGGGCAAACTTTTCAAGATTTTCCTTGCTCGACTGTAGCTCTTCAAGCTTTGCTCTGTCCTCTTCTGACTGAGCTTTATAATATTCAATTTGCGACTCAAGATCTTTTATCTGAGACTCCAGTTTCAATCTGTTCTGAATACTGTTATCACTAAAAAAAAAGAGCATCACCAGTAATACCAGTATTATAATAATCTGAGTGGCTGTTAGTCCAAAAAATCTTCTTGTACTAATTTTTTTTATATTTTCTTTCATATCGCCAACCTGATGATGAGTGATTTTATAACACAAAAATAGATTTTTTTTTCTACTTTTGCCAGCCATTCCCAATTAATTGTATATTTATCACAAATCTCTTTGTGCATATTGAACAAAAAAAAGTATCTTTACATGTTTGTTATAATTTATTATATTTAGCTTATTCAAATATGAAAAAAATCTTTCTAATCCACTTAATGGCGCTATTAGCCACTTCTCTTACTTTTCCTTGTACAAATATATTAGTAGGAAAAAAAGCATCAACAGACGGTTCAACACTTATCTCCTATGCAGCCGATTCATACGGTTTGTATGGTGAATTATACCACTGGCCGGCAAAACAATATAACCCTGGTGAAATGCTTAAAGTATATGAATGGGATAGTGGTAAATTTCTTGGCGAAATACCGCAAGTATTGAAAACATACAACGTTATAGGAAATATGAATGAGCATCAGCTTGCAATAGCCGAAACAACTTTTGGCGGAAGAAGTGAGCTTGTTGACTCTACGGGTATAATGGACTATGGCAGCCTGATTTACATTACACTGCAACGTGCTACCAACGCACGGGAGGCAATAAAAGTAATGACTGATCTGGTAGAAGAGCACGGATATTACAGTGGTGGAGAATCCTTCTCAATTGCAGATCCTAATGAGGTTTGGGTAATGGAAATGATTGGCAAAGGGTCGGGAAATAAAGGAGCTGTATGGGTTGCTGTACGAATTCCTGATGATTGCGTATCTGCTCATGCAAATCAGGCAAGAATTCAACAATTCCCGCTAAATGATCCTGAAAACTGTATCTACTCTCCCGATGTAATATCTTTTGCACGAGAAAAGGGATATTATACAGGTAGCGATGCCGATTTTAGTTTTGCAAAGACTTATAATCCACTTGATTTTGGAGGTTTAAGATACTGCGAAGCACGTGTTTGGTCGGTTTACAACAAAGTAAACAAAGATATGGCTAAATATGTGACTTATGCATTGGGACAAACAACTGACCCTATGCCGCTTTATATCAAACCGGACAGGAAGCTTAGTGAGCAGGATGTACAGGAATTGATGCGTGATCATTACGAAGGAACTGAACTTGACTGGCGTTTTGATGTTGGGGCTGGTCCGTTTAACTCACCATACAGATGGTCGCCACTTTCTTTTGAAGTTGATGGTGTTGAGTATTGTAATGAACGACCCATAGCAACTCAGCAAACAGCTTTTTCTTTTGTTGCTCAGATGCGTTCGTGGTTACCTGACGAAATAGGCGGTATCCTTTGGTTTGGCATAGATGATGCAGCACAAACTGTTTATTATCCTTTTTATTGCGGTCACAACGTGGTTCCACATCAAATGGAGATTGGAAACGGAGATTTGCTTAATTTTTCATGGACATCTGCTTTCTGGATTCACAACTGGGTGTCAAACATGGTTTATACCCGTTACAGCGATATGAGTATTGATATGAAGAACGTACAGGCTAAACTTGAAAACAGCTTCAGGGAATCTCAACCTAAAATTGAAGAAAGAGCCTCTGAAATATATAAGCAATCACCCGGAGATGTTACTACGTTCTTAACTCAATACACAAATAATCTTGTAGAAGATGGTGTAGCAGAATGGAAAAAACTGGGTGAATATCTCATGGTAAAATATATTGATGGCGTAATTAAACAGGAAGAAAATGGTCGTTTTAAAAGAAATGCACATGGACAACCGGCAAACCCCTTGCGTCCGGGATACTCAAATGAATACTATCAAAAAATTATTGACCAAACCGGCGACAGATATAAAGTCTTACCCGTAGAATTAGATTAAAATATAACACATTTAAGATATGGAAGAAATAACATTATTGGAACAAGTAACTGCCAAAGCCAAGACATGGCTAAAAGGCGATTACGATGCAGAAACAAAAAAAGAAGTTCAGGCAATGCTTGATAATGAAGACAAGAAAAATCTTATCGATGCATTCTACAAAGATCTTGAGTTTGGTACTGGTGGTCTTCGCGGTATTATGGGTGCCGGGAGCAACAGAATGAATATATATACTGTAGGAACGGCTACTCAGGGGTTATCAAATTACTTAAAGAAAGAGTTTTCTGATCTTGATGAAATAAAGGTTGTGGTTGGTCACGACTGCCGAAACAACAGTCGCAAATTTGCAGAAATCTCAGCAGATATCTTTAGTGCCAACGGCATTAAGGTATTTCTTTTCGAAGATTTGCGCCCCACCCCCGAAGCATCCTACGCTATCAGAAAGCTTGGTTGCCAGAGCGGTATTGTAATTACTGCCTCACATAATCCAAAAGAGTATAACGGATATAAAGCATACTGGAATGATGGAGCACAAGTTCTTGCACCACACGACAGAAATATAATTGCTGAAGTGAACCGCATAAAATCAGTTGACGAAATAAAATTTACCGGCAATCAAGATCTTATTGAAATTATTGGCAAAGACATGGACAAAGCGTTCATCGAAGAAGTAAAAAAACTAGTTCTGTCGCCTGAGTCAATCCAGCGTTTTAATGATCTTAAAATTGTTTATACCCCTATACATGGTACTGGTGGAAAACTTGTGCCGGATGCTTTAAAAGCTGTAGGATTTACAAACATAATCCATGTTCCGGAGCAGGATGTTCTTAGCGGAGACTTCCCAACTGTAATATCACCAAACCCTGAGGAACCTGCAGCACTTGATCTGGCAATTAAAAAAGCAGAAGAGACGGGTGCCGACCTTGTATTGGCAACTGACCCCGACTGTGATCGAATTGGTGCAGCAATCAGAAATGATAAAGGTGAGATAGTTTTGATTAATGGTAACCAAATATTCTTGCTGATTATTTACTATCTGATGGACAGACGTCAGTCACTTGGACTACTGACCGGAAATGAGTTCACAGTTAAAACTATTGTCACAACAGAGTTAGCCAAAATTATTGCAGATAGTAAAAACATCGAAATGTATGACAGCTATACCGGATTTAAATGGATTGCAGATATAATCCGCAAAAATGAAGGTACTAAAAAATACATTGGTGGTGGTGAAGAGAGCTACGGCTTTTTGGCGGGCGATTTTGTACGCGACAAAGATGCAGTCTCAGCATGTACTCTGTTTGCTGAGTTGGCTGCATGGGCAAAAGATAATGGAAAATCTGTTTATGAGCTTCTTCAGGATATTTATCTCGAGTATGGATATTCAAAAGAGGTTGGAATTTCACTAGTGCGTAAAGGTAAAGAGGGTGCTGATGAAATAGAGGCTATGATGAAGAATTTCCGCAACAATCCTATGAAGACTATTGGCGGCTCTCCTGTTACTCTTTTCAAAGACTTCTCAAAACTGGAGGCTATTGATTACATAAGAGATGAACATATAGCTTTAGAGATGCCAACTACTTCAAATGTGTTGCAGTTTTTCACTGAAGATGGTACGAAGTTATCAATTCGTCCTTCCGGCACTGAACCTAAGATAAAATTCTATATCGAAGTTCTGGGTACTGCTAAGACACGCGAGGAACTGCAAACGGCAGAGCAAAAAGCTGATGCCATGATTGAAAAAATCAAAAAAGAACTATGGGAAGAAAATTAACTATAGCGTTGGTTGCACATGATCAGCGCAAGTCAGACATGGTAGATTGGGTAATATTTAACTCGGATTTCCTTTCTGTTCATCATTTGGTTTGTACCGGAACAACCGGTACTTTGGTACGCGAAGCATTGGAAAAACAAAATATTAATCCGGAAATAACAATTATGAATTCCGGACCAATGGGTGGCGATGCTGAAATAGCAGCAATGGTTGTACGTAAAGAAATTGATCTTGCAGTATTTCTTATCGACGATCTTAATGCTCAGCCTCATGAAGCAGATATTATGATGCTTCTCCGTCAGTGTCGTGTGCACAATATACCTATTGCATGTAACAGATATAGTGCCGATTTAATGATTACAAGCTCTATGTGGGACGATGAAAGCTACGTCCCTACTCCACCCCGATACGAGAAATTTGACAGGGAAAAATGGGAGGCAGAGTTTCTGTAAATCGATATATAAAAAAGTAGAGGGTGAATCACAAAACAATTACGTGATTCACCCTCTTTTTTATTAGTTAAACTCTTGCTTACTCAATAATCTTTAGCTCATCCATAATATACTGAGCATCCATTACCTTATCAAGCATATAAAGTGTATATAAAATATCAACACTAATCATTCGCTGCATCTCAGGCTCAAAAAGAATGTCACCACTAAGCGACTCCCAGTTGCCATCAAAGGCAAGACCAATTAGTTCTCCTTTACCATTTAGAACCGGACTTCCTGAGTTGCCACCCGTAATATCGTTGTTAGAAAGGAAATTCACTCTTAAAACACCATTTTCATCTGCATACCTTCCAAAATCACCTGAGCTTAATTCATCAAGTATATAATCCTGAATATCAAACTCCGGATCGCCGGGAATATACTTATCCAGTACTCCTTTTGAAGTGGTATAATAGTTGTATTTAACAGCATCACGAGGTTTGTAACCCTGCACTGAACCATAGCTCAATCTCTGTGTAAAGTTAGCATCCGGATAGAATGTCTTATCAGAATCCATTTCTATCAGTGCAGCCATAAACTCACGCTCACTTTTTAAAATATTTTCATACGACGACATCATTTGTCCCGAAAGCTCGTAGCCCATATCAGTAGATGATAATGCAAGTTCCATCGCCGGATCCTGAGTTAACAGCTGGGTATCGGCTGTTTTTAAAAGTACCAGCAACTCCTCCAAAGAAGTGAATTGCGTATTTTCAAACAACCAATCGGCATATTCTTCATAATTTCCTCCAAACTCTTCCTCAATCTTCTTATAGATATCCGGATGATACTCCTCAGGAACCCTCTCAGCATAGAGTTTCATCAAAACAGGCAGCACCTCTTTATCCAACTCAGGAACATAATTCTTATATGACTCGATAAGCCTGTCATTAATAAAAGCCTGCTTATCTTCTTCAGTCCCTTCTGTATCAAAACTTAAAATTGTATTTGCAAAACGAATCAGTTCAACTCCATTTCTAAATGTTTCAAGAAAATATGTTGTATATTTAGCTAGATCATTCGATCCTGTATAAGACTCTTCCATAGTTGAAAGTGTATTTCCATATTTATCCTGATTAGCCTGACTACTTTTAATCCAATTACTTAGTCGATTCTCCAAACTCTCTTTCTCTTTCAGTACATTGAGATTAACTATCGCTTCGTTCATTCCCATCGAGTTTTTCCAATAGTTTGAACTTCCTGCGTATTTATTTGCATATTTTATACGGATTGTATCGTTTTGAGTCATTGCATCCCACCAGATATCCTGCTTTTCACCACGTACCTCAACTCTGGGCGCATTTTCAGACTCCATTCGTTGTTTTATACCCCAAGACGACTTATATCGTTGTGTACTTCCCGGATATCCAACCGTCATTGCATAGTCACCGTCTCTTACACCTGCCAAAGATACCGGAACAACGTATTTAGGTGTATACGGAACATTACTATCGCTATAATATGAAGGCTCATTATTGTTGTTAGCATAAACACGGAATACAGAAAAATCTCCTGTATGACGGGGCCACATCCAGTTGTCAGTGTCTCCTCCAAATTTACCAACCGACTGTGGTGGTGCAGCTGCTAATCTAACATCACGAAACACATCATACAATACAACATAGTATTTGTTACGTGAATAAAACGGAACAATCCTCGCATTTGTAAATGGATCTTTCTCATATTCCTCAATCAACACATTAGAAAGTGAGTCGATAGCCAGCTCTCTTTGAATCTCACTTAGTACAGATGGCACAAATGGCACAATTTTATCCGTTACATCCTCCATTGAGCGCAGAAACGACACAGTTAGTCCGTCGGCATAAAGCTCATCAGCCTGATTCATTGCAGAAAAGCCATCTTTCAAATAGTCATGCTCTACCGCACTAAGCTTCTGTATTGCTCCAAAACCGCAATGGTGATTCGTAAAAATCAATCCCTCTTCAGAAACAACTACACCTGTGCAACCACCTCCAAAAATTACAACTGCATCTTTTAACGATGGTCCGTTTTCATCATATAGCTTGTCGATAGGAAAAGTAAAACCGAGCTCCTGCATTCTGGCAATGCTCTGACTGTTTAGCTCCTTAAGGAGCCACATTCCTTCATCGGCTCTCGCCGTTAATACCGTAAAAAGTATTGTGAGTAATAAAAATGATTTCCTCATAAATTATCTATTATCTTATTTAAAATATTTTCCAATTACCGGCCACTCTTTCAAGGGTAGCTCTTTTTTTACAACTACTGCAAGATATATCATTATCAATATAAAACTGATCAACAACCTCAGCCATAGCTCTTCTATATACATATTTGCCAACATAATAACACCAAACATAGCCATTGCAAGAACAAAGAAACCGCCCGCCGACTTTAAATTATACGGTATGGGATAATTCTTTTGCCCCATAAAATATGATATAATCATCATTATAAGGTTGGCAAAGAATGAAGCCCAGGCACAAGCCATATAACTGTATTTAGGAATAAAAATAACATTAATTGCTATAGTTATAAAAAACCCGAATATCGAAATATAAGCACCCCATTTAGTTTTATCTGTAAGCTTATACCATAAAGAAAGATTAAAATACACACCAAAAAACAGCTCACCCAGCAAAACTATCGGAACAACCTTGAGTCCTACGTGATACTTTACAGGAAGCAGGAATTTTATAATATCTATAAAACCTGTAGTTGCCAGATAAATAAGCAACCCGAATATTATAAAATATTTGGTAGCATCACTAAATGAACGTCTTTCATCCGGATCCCCCTTACTCCTCGCAAAAATAAAAGGCTCAAATGCATACCTGAAAGCCTGTGTAAACATAACCATTATAACGGCAATCTTAAAGTTCTGACCGTAAATACCTAACTCCACAAAAGCGGTTTCCTGATTAGGATATAATAGCGGAAACACAATCTTATCAACAGTTTGGTTTAAAACACCCGCAATTCCCAAAATCAGAATAGGGAAAGAGTATTTCAGCATTTTGCGAAGAAGCACTTTATCGAAAGTAAACTTCACTCTCAACTCTCCCGAAACCATAAGAAACTGAATTATGGAAGCTATTAAATTCGAAATAAGTATATAATCAACACCATTGTTAATATTATACCACGAAAAGGTATCAGGAAACTTTGTTTGTAACCATGGACAAGCAAGAAAAAAGAACAGGTTAAACAGAATTGTTAATACAACATTAAGTAATTTAATCAAAGCAAACCTGATTGGTCGGTTTTTAAACCTAAGTTTTGCAAAAGGTATTGTTCCAAGAACATCAATACAAAGTATAACAACCAGAAAAAGAAGGTAATGAGGCTTCATTGCTGAACCGCCAAGCGAAAACGCTATCGGCTTCAAAAAAACCAGTGATATAAATAAAAAAAGAAGTGTTGTTGATGCTATACTTATAAAAGTGGTTGAAAAGACCCGCTCAGGATCTTTCTCTTTATTGGCAAAACGGAAAAACCCCGTTTCCATGCCATACGTAAGAATTACCTGCAACAGCGCAACCCACGCATAAAAATTGGTGAGAACACCGATATCGGATATATTTGGAATTGCAAAAGCCCAATAGAGCGACAGCAGCCAGCTTAATAGTTTTGGCAATACACTACCCATTCCATAGAAAAGGGTCTCCTTCGCCAAAGTTTTCATTCCACCTGCCATAAATTTCTAATTAGACTAAAATTTGAAGATCGGTTTTAAAAATTAACTACAAAAGTACAACTTTTATGCTAAGTCTATGCCCGAAAGTATGTCAATTATTTATCTTTAAGAAGATTGGTTGTCAAAATATCAAAAAAAACCGTTTACTTTGTATACTGAAACTGAAGATATTTTATAAATTAATTTTTAATGCTAAAACAACCTCTCAGCAACATTAACAGAGGGAGTTTAGTATGTTATTAACACTATGGCAAAACAGGAAGATGTTTTTAAGAAGCTAATATCACATAGCAAAGAGTATGGGTTTGTATTCCCTTCAAGTGAAATTTATGATGGTTTAAGTGCTGTTTATGATTACGGTCAGATGGGAGTTGAACTCAAAAATAATATCAAAAAATATTGGTGGGACAGTATGGTATTGCTGCATGAAAATGTAGTGGGTATCGACTCTGCCATATTTATGCATCCAACCATCTGGAAAGCTTCCGGTCACGTTGACGCATTTAACGACCCCTTAATCGATAATAAAGACAGTAAAAAACGATACAGAGCTGATGTACTGATTGAAGATCATCTGGCTAAGATTGATGATAAGATAAAAAAAGAGGTTGAAAAAGCAGCTAAAAGATTTGGTGAATCATTTGATGAAAAAATGTATCGCGAAACCAATCCCAGAGTATTAGGTTATCAAAAAGACCGTGATAATATTCATGCACGTTTCTCTAAGGCTTTAAATGATAACGACCTTGTGGAGCTGCGACAAATTATAATAGATTGTGAAATAGTTTGTCCCATAAGCGGCACTAAAGAATGGACGGAAGTTCGCCAGTTTAACCTGATGTTCTCAACTGAGATGGGGGCAACCTCCGAGGGTGCAATGAAAGTTTACCTTCGTCCGGAATCTGCTCAGGGAATTTTTGTAAACTTTCTTAATGTACAGAAATCGGGACGAATGAAGATTCCATTTGGAATTGCACAAATTGGTAAGGCTTTCCGTAACGAGATCGTTGCAAGACAGTTTATTTTCCGAATGCGTGAATTCGAACAAATGGAAATGCAGTTCTTTGTTGTTCCGGGAGAGGAACTCGACTGGTTTGAACATTGGAAAAAATTAAGGCTTGAGTGGCATCAGGCATTAGGATTTGGTGCTGATAAATATCGTTTCCACGATCATGAAAAGCTTGCTCATTATGCTAATGCTGCAACGGATATAGAGTTTGAAATGCCATTCGGATTTAAAGAAGTTGAAGGCATCCATTCAAGAACCGACTTCGATTTAAGTCAGCACGAGAAATTCTCCGGTAAAAAAATTCAGTACTTCGACCCTGAGCTTAATAAGTCTTACGTTCCTTACGTAGTGGAAACATCAATTGGAGTCGATCGTATGTTCCTTTCTGTTTTGGCCGGTTCATATTTCGAAGAAACTCTGGAAGGTGGAGAAACAAGAGTTGTAATGAAATTCCCTGCAGAAATTGCTCCGGTAAAACTTGCAATATTACCTCTGGTAAGAAAAGATGGTTTACCCGAAAAAGCACGTAAGATAATGGATAATCTTAAGTTTAGTTTCGCATGTCAGTACGACGAAAAAGACAGTATAGGCAAGCGCTACCGTCGTCACGATGCAATTGGTACTCCATTCTGTGCAACAATCGATCACCAAACACTGGAGGACAATACTGTTACTATTAGATATCGAGATTCAATGGAACAGGAAAGAGTACCTGTTGACTCACTGCAACGTATAATTGCAGACAAAACAGACATGAAGAATTTATTGAAAAAGCTTTCAGTATAAATAATAAAGAACCACAATAATGAAAAAACAACTATTACTGATATTCAGCCTGTTCGCACTAATTATATTTAGTGCGTGCGATGACACAGAATCTCTTGACACTCAATGGAAAGATGGAAATGAGGCTCAGTTTACCAAGATCTCCAATGATTCAGAATATACAAGGCTCAACTCTCAATCCGGAAATGGTTTTATTATGTATAAAGTACTTAAGTCGGGAGATGGCGACAAGCCTTATTTTACCAGTACTGTAAAGATTTTATATAAAGGATGGTATAAATACGACTGGACATTACCTGACTCTTATACTGATGATCAAGGCAATGTGATTACTAACAAGATCGTTTTCGACTCAACAGAAAGGATTGATATTCCTGCAACATTACCTGTGAATGGTTTTATTGACGGATTCTCCACAGCTCTTCAAAATATGAGAGTTGGCGATAAATGGGAAATTTGGATTCCCTGGTGGTTGGGATACAGAGAAGTTAATTCAGGCAGTATCAGAGCATATTCCACTCTGGTATTTGAAGTTGAGCTGGTTGAAATAGTAAGTAACTAAAAACGTTATATATCTATTTTATAAACTCAAAAGAAATTGTTCAATGGCTGCACGAACCTGTGTTCGTGTACCATTGAATTTATTTACCATTACTGCGAAAGCGAGTTTCTTATCCCCATCAATTAAATACCCTGCAAAACACTGCACACCACCAATACTTCCGCTTTTAGCGATTATCTTTCCACTATACTTTGTATTTCTTAGAAAACTCTGAAGAGTGCCCTCTTGCCCAGCCTTAGGCAGAGAATAAATAAATGAATCGCTTAAGCTACTATCATTATACATATACTCAAGCATTGCTGTAAGAAATTCTGCGCTTACAGCATTCTGTGGAGCTAACCCGCTACCATCATACATTTGCAGTGGTACAACATCAATACCCTTTGTTTTCCAAAACTCACTAATTAGGTCCACTCCCGCATCCAAAGCATTTTCAAAAATATCATTTTTGCTATTTCTACCAATAGTACGAATAAGATGTTCTGCATAATGATTATTGCTTTTAACATTCACCTCCCTGATAATATCTTTTATAGGTCGCGACGAGTGAGTTAATATTGATTTCCCTATTTTATAGTTTACTGTGCCGGCAGATTTACTGCAATGAGCAGATAAATAATCTTCTCTGGAAGTTTTAACCTCTCCTATTTTGAATCCCTCTTTTTTGAGATAATCAGCTAAAGTCTCTCCAAGCAATAAGCCCGGATCGGGTATATCTCCTTTTATGCTAAACGACGCTCTCCCACCCGGTATATTTCCTCTTACAGCTCTGTCGTACGAAAACGGTGCTCCATAAATGTAACCATTATCTCTCCCCGTACTGTTAAGAGTTAATTCATTGCGGAAAGTCAGACCCTTTATCTCAGGTTCTGTTCTAAGAATTTTCGGGCAACTATTCCTGTCGGTTGTATTAAAAAATAAACTATAGCTATTATCAAAAACAGAAATTCCGTATGAGCCGGCAGCATAATAATTACCCATATCAATCCATGGCCACAATGGCGAAACGCCGTCATAACCAAACAGGTTATCAACAACATAAATATTATATTCTCTATCCTGAGGCAAAGTCTTTTTCATTATTTCTGCACTACTAACAAAAAATGTATAGGGATTTCCGCTAAACACATCACTCCCAAGCGTTGGATCACCCGATCCAATCACTAAAATACGCGATGGATCATTGGCATCAATTGCCACCTCCGTTTTATATCGCCAGTTATCGCCCATCACCTCCAAAGCAGTGGCCGATGTTATTAGCTTTAACACCGAAGCCGGAGTTAATGATTTTTCAGCATCATTTGCAGCAACTGTTTTCCCTGTTGTCAGGTCTATAACAGAAACCCCTACTGATGCATGCCTCAACGCCGGGTTATTTATAAATTGGTTTATAGCAGGTTGAGAAAAACTGAAGCTGCAAACCAAAACAATTAATGAAGTTACAAAAGCCTTAATAGTGAATCTATTCATATTATTTTATGTTATTCATCAAAAATAACCAAGATAAACGGTTATACAAAGTTTTTTAGCGGTAATCACAGCAACTCATCAATTCTTACAAACTCATATCCTCTGCTGTTTAATTCATCAATAAGATCACCTAAATAATCATAAAGCTTGTCGGTACGTCTCGGGTCTGTTCCAATATGAATTAATAGAATAAATCCATTGAGTCCGTGCTCATCTTTCTCCTCGTAGTTAAGTATATTATTATAAATAGTCTCAGAAGATCTATAATTTTTCATATCCGGTGTAGTATAATCTGCATTTGATGTAGTACCCGGAGTAAAATTCACAATCTCCACTCCCATTTCGTTTGCCCAGTCACTTATTTCATTGTTATACCACTCATATGGCGGCATAAAATAACGTGGCTCTTCAATCGTGAGGCCTACGCCCTCCATTGCCTGATAGTTATCCATTAAATCCTTCTCAAACTGAGCCTTTGTTACAAGTGTTGAGTCCCTCTTTGCCCAGTCGGCATATAACAAATGCTTATCAGAATGAGGCGCCATATAGTGTCCTTTTTTCTGCAGTTCTTTTGATATATCAGGAAATAAACGATAGAAATCACCAGTTAGGAAAAATGACCCTTTCACACTTTTTTCACATAAGGTTTGAATTATTCTTTCTGCTCCGTCTGCAAACTCATGACCGGTAAAGACCAGAGAAAGTTGCTTTTCAGTTATATCACCCCTAACAATCCCGCCTTCGACTTTCTGATTTGAGAAATATTCAGAATTTAACACCTGATCTGGTGAGCTACAATTGTATAGATTACAAAACAAATTTAATGTAAACTGCACTGAAATAAGAATAAAAATACAACTCATCATATAATACTATTAAATAGATTCTATAATAAAACCAGGGCGAAATAGAATCCTAAATCGCCCCAGCATTATTGATTACTTAGTGTTAATTATTCTACTGTGTCCCAACCTGGATTCTGAGTTAATTCATAGCCCAAATCCTGATATAGCTTTATTTGATCTAGAGGAACAGAATTTAAATACTGTCTTTCATAAAATGGATTATCTTTAACCCAATCCCTTCTCATATTATTTTCATAAAGATTATGTACAAATCCTTTTGAATTATCATTTGGGTCAGGATAATAAAAGTGAACATTCTTCATTAAATTATCAAACTGTACTGTTGTATAATTGTCTCTATAGAAATCTAAATCTACATACGCTCCAATTCCCAACGTTGTTGGACCATTATCTTCTGTTGTTTTTAGTACTTCATATTTTTTCCAGCGTCTGAGATCATTTCTTCTAAATCCCTCATAAAGTAGTTCAACTGCACGCTCTCTTCTTATTTCCCACAAAATTGGAGAAACACTAGGATCTCTATCAGGATCATCTACTACAACACCATTAGACAATACATTACTACCAGATATCGTCATTGGAGGCAATTTAGTCAATACATCACCGATATTATTCTTTTTGATATCTCTGTCTCTTAGAAGATTTATTGACCTGTCAGCTGCTGCTTGATCAAACTGACCTAATTCAGCTTTTGCCTCAGCGTAGTTTAATAAAACCTCTCCCAATCGAATAATAGGCGCATCTATAGTATTAGTACTTCCAAGATAAATCAATTCTCTGGCATTAGCTTCATATGGAAGAAACTTCCATGATGAGAATCCAGTTGTTGAATACGCATTATTTACACCACTCAATCTGATTGAATCAACTAAACTGGCTGCCATTCTAGGATCTCTATCTTTGTATTGATCTTCATAATATCTTAAACCATTATCAGAATCATAGTCGTATTCCGGAGATTGCTTTATTGGCAGACCGTCATTAGCGAGATATGTATTTACCACTTTTAATGTAGTACCGGTTTGAGGTTCAATATTATTATATGATAGGAGACTATGTGTTACTTTTCCTGCAACATACTCACGAAAGAAAATAACTTCTGAATTGCTTGACAAATCCTCCGAAGTAAAAATAGCTCTGTAGTCATCAGAAATAGAATAACGGCCACTACTCATAACTTGTTCGGCAGCCCATACAGCTTGCTCCAGCAAAGTATTAGCAGTCTGGGTATCATTGTAATGATATTTAAGAAATGTTCCAAAATACAAACAGTGACGAGACATATATGCTAATACAATATCTCTGTTTACCTGTCTAAGACCATCATCCACTCTTACGTTTTCAGCAGCATACTTAAAATCCTCCATAATTTTCAAAGCTACATTTGCAAGAGGATCTCTTTTCTTATAACTAGTTTCATTATCATCATGAGCTACAACACTATCAAAATAAGGAATATCCCCAAAGGCTCTAGCTAAATCAGAATATTCCATTGCTCTGAAAAAATGACCAATACCAAGCCAATGATTTCGTGTTTCATCATTTAAATCAGGCATAGCTTCCACCCTGTCAATCAAAATATTAGCCCATCTCACCCAAGTAAATGTCCAACCATTTCCTGAAGTTGCTGTATTTTGAGTCCATATACTAGAAGAGCTATACTCATCAGACCATGCACCACCTACAAAATAATTTCCCCATGTATATCCGCTTCCATACCCTGTAAAATATGCGGTATAAGCTCTTTGTGTATACAATCTTATATTCTCTTCTTTTGTCCAAAACTCTCCATCTTCAAATTGATCAAGACCAGGTCTGTCCAAATAGTCTTCACAAGCAAATAAAAAGAGAAACAATAATGATATTAAATATAATATTTTTTTCATATAGCTTTAAATTTTAAAATTCTAATTGTAATCCTATTGAAACAGTTCTTCTATATGGATAACTACGTCCAAAAGAACGTCCATCGTTTGCAGTAATACCTGTTACCCAGTCAATTTCCGGATCAATAGGTATATCTCCAAGTTTATCAAACTCAAACAAGTTTTCTCCTGTAAAATATACACGCAGTTTGTTCACTGAAAATCTTGAAATTAATTCCTGAGGCAAACTATATCCAATATTTAATGTTTTCATTCTCAAATAAGATGCATTCAAAAGATATCTGTCATTAGGAAGATAATTCCATTTCACAGTTTGGCTATATTCAAGTGGTCGTGGATAAAAGGCGCTAGTGTTCTCAGGTGTCCAATAATCCATTGTGTGAGCAAAGTTTGCTTCTGCTGCATAAAAACCTGGCAAAACCATATTTCCTGTAGCCCAAATATTTCTTTTTCCTACTCCTTGGAAAAACACTTCTGCGTCGAATCCCTTCCATGATCCACCTAATCTGAATCCAAACTGATAACGAGGGGTTGTGTTACCTATTACTGTTCTATCACCTGGGTCGCCTACAGTATTTGTACCATAATCAATAACACCATCACCATTCAGGTCAACAAATTTAACATCACCGGGACCAAATTTAAATGTACCTGATTCAAGTATATACTGATCGGCAACACCTGGAGCCATAGTGTTTTTTTGCTGTCCGTTTGGCAGAGTTGTCTGCTTTATTTTATCTCCTTCCCAAACAAAATCTTCTTTCTGGAATAATCCATCTGTTTTATAACCCCAAATCTGACCTAACTCCTTACCTTCCCAATAGGTGCTTGAGTTACTAGGATCATTAGGAGAAGCATACTGTGTAACAATTGTTTTATAATCCGTAAACTGCCCTGATGCAAAAAGTCTAAATCCATTATCAAATCTATGATTAAAACCAATTTCTAACTCTACCCCCGTAGTTTCAAGTTCACCAAAATTTCTTCTGGGTGCTGCAATTCCTACAGTTGAAGGAATTGTTTCTCCCGGAGAGAGCATATCTTCAGTAGTTCTTTTATACCAGTCAAAAACCAAAGTTATTTTTTCATTAAAAAATCCGGCATCTAAACCAATATCTAAAGTTTTTACAGTTTCCCAAGTTAATGATGGGTCAACTAATGTAGGCCCAGCACTTATATAAGGAACAAAATTACCATTCCTTAGCCAATAGTTTCCAACAGTAGATGGTGTAAATGCTGTAAGTGTAGATATAAAAGAATTTAAAGGAACGTCTTGATTACCAATTGAGCCCCATGAACCACGCACTTTTAAAGAGCTAAGTGCAGGTCTTAACGGTTCCATGAAACTTTCCTCACCTATTCTCCAGGCTGCAGAGAATGAAGGGAAAAAATCCCATCTCATATCCTCTCCAAATCGTGAAGAACCATCATATCTGCCATTAACTTCTAGTAAATATTTATTCATAAATGAATAGTTTATTCTGCCAAAGAAACCAGCAACAGACCACCATGAATGACTGGATGAAGCAAGCTGATCGCCCCCTGCTAAATTAACTTCACCTTTATCAAAATCATATACTCCATTTCTACGAGCCGAAATCCAAATATATTCAGCATCTTCAATATTAGTTCCAGCTGTCATTTTAACTTCATGGTTCTTAAACTTATTTTCATAAGTTAAATAACCATTATAAGTATTCCTTATATTTTTAGATGATGTATAACGGGCATAATCATAAGTTGAAGTTGTATAAATTCCATTCAAGTCATCTAATTTATTTGCTGCAGTTACACTCCATTGGTCAATACCACTTACATAACCACCAACAGTATGATTTGTTACAAAAGTCTGAGCATAAGTATAGTCAAAATCAGCTCTTAATCCTTTAGCTAAATTAATGGTAGTTCCAATTACATATCGGCTGTAATAGTTATCATCTTCAATCGGTCGAGCCTGCTTAAGGTCATTAACACCACCTCTAAATTCATTTCCATTATAAGTACCATAAGGATAAACCTGATGCCATCTATACAGATAATAAATTGGTTGATATACTACTGATGCATAAGAGAAAGGTGTTTCTTCTTCTACTTTCGAATACATATAACTTCCTCTTAAGGAAATCCAATCCTTAACCTGAGTGCTTAAAAAGCCTGAAACATTATAACGTCTGTAGTAATCATCAAATAGTTTTAATATACCTTGTTGATTCATATATCCGGCAGATAAATTATATTGTGTTCTCTCTGTACCACCGGCTACACTTATATTGTGATTTTGCTGAGGCGAAGCTTCTTTATAATAAATATCATAAATATCCCATGGTCTATAATAATAAACACCTCCGCCTGGACGATAATCAAAATCACGTCCCTCAACCATCTCGCGTCCTAAAGATTTACCATCCCCATATGTATCAATCCAGTTTTTCACTTTAGATATAACGTCAGGATTGTAATAATAACCTACTGCCCCTGTTTCAACGATAGGTACATCTCTTAAAGCATTTAACTGATCAAGTGAATATTGAAGGTTTAAATCTGCTCTGGTATGTTGTGGAACATCTGTAGGTTTTGACCACGAAAAATTACTTGAATAAGAAATCTTTGGCGGAGCACCTTTTGTACCTTTCTTGGTAGTAATTAATACTGCTCCAAAGGCAGCTCTTGCACCGTAAATTGCAGTTGTTGCAGCATCCTTCAATACAGATATTGAAGCAATATCATCCGGATTTACATATGATAAATCAGGTACTTCAACGTTATCAACTAATATTAGAGGATTTCCAGACCCTCCTCCAATTGTACTGACAGTCCCTCTAATTCTGATACTTGGAGTACCCCCTAAAGATCCTGAAGTAGTAGAGATTACTAATCCCGGTGTTGATCCTTGAAGTGCACGCCCAACATCAGTAATCGGACGCCCTTCCAGCGTTTTCTCAACATCCACACTTGATACAGCACCGGTCAAGTTCTCCTTTCTTAGTGTACCATAACCCACTACAACAACCTCATCAAGCAATTCCGAATCAGGCATTAACGACACATCCATTCTTGCTGAAACAGGTAGTTCCTGAGTTTGCATTCCAACATAAGAAAAAACCAGTATTGCATTATCCGGAGCTGTCAAAGAAAACATCCCATCAATATCGGTTACTGTCCCTTGCCCAGTTCCTTTAATCTGAATAGATGCACCTATTACAGGAATATTAGATTCATCTACCACTTTTCCGGTAACCCTTGTCTGAGAAAAGATTACACTAGTACTTACAAAAAGTAACATTAAAAATAAAAAGAATCTTTCTTTCATAAAATTAAATATTAGGTATAATAAACAGTTATTAGATTAAATTCTATTTGTCTATATTTATAATCTATGCAAATATACACATATTTTCAAAACAAATTAAATCTTAGCTAAATTTTAGCTAAATAATTACAATCTTCTCTTATTAATCGTATTTTTCGACTGTATAAAATCGATAAATATATTATGTTTGCAGATGCAAATCACTATTATATAATGGTGAATTCAGGTAAATAGGATAAACTTAGAGTTATATTACATTTTTTTATCTATATGTTAAATTTATATTTTATGAAATCTACTTTACAATTTTTATTAACCTTCTTTATTACAACAATTATGTTTACAGGCTGCGGAAATAAAAGCTTTGAGACCGGTTCTTACTCAGAAGATGCTGTTTATGGCGGTAAATATGAGTGGAGAGCAGCATGGATAGCAACGGTTGATAATATCGATTGGCCTTCATCACCGGGATTATCTGCGGAAGAGCAGAAAAAAGAACTTATTGAATACCTCGATCTATTTAAGGAGCTTAATTTTAATGCAATTATATTGCAAGTGAGACCAACGGCAGATGCTTTGTATGTCTCTGAACTCGAACCTTGGTCGGTATACCTAACCGGCGACCAAAATGTTGCTCCCACACCAATCTACGACCCACTTGAGTTTGCTATTGAGGAAGCTCACAAACGGGGAATGGAGCTTCATGCCTGGCTTAATCCTTACAGAGTGATGCAAGATACTGCAAATATGAAATACATGTCGCAAGATCATATCTATTTAGAGAAGCCTGAACTATTTGTTTTTCATGGTAAAAAACTTTATTTCGACCCAGCTTATCCCGAAACAAGAGAGTTCCTGACATCAGTCGTAAAAGACATGGTCACAAGATATGATCTTGATGGAATTCACTTCGATGATTATTTTTATCCTTACAACGATTTCGAGGATTCCGTCTCGTTTTCACTACATTCAAGAGGGTATGATATAGAGGATAAAATGGCCTGGAGAAGAGAGAATGTTGATATGGTAATCGAAATGCTTAGAGATACAATTAAAGAGGTTAAGCCATACGTTAAATTCGGAATTAGCCCGTATGCCGTTTGGAGAAATCTTGCTGAAGACCCTCGTGGATCTGACACCAAAAGCTTCGGTTACACAAACTACGATCATTTGCATGCTGATATCCTACTATGGATGGAAAACGGTTGGTTGGATTATGTTTTACCGCAGCTTTATTTCAATATAGGATATGAGAATGCTGATTTTAAAATACTTGCGGATTGGTGGAAAGATTACAGCCATGGCACTCCTGTATATGGCGGACTCGGAACTTTCCTTTTAAACGCCAATTCTAAAAATGAAGCATGGCAAACTACAGATGAAATAATCAAACAAACCGCAATGCTAAGAGACATGCCTGAATATCATGGAGTTTGCTATTTTAATGCCAAAAACTTCAAGGATAACAGAATGGGAATAAATTCAGTAATGAAGGAAATTTATCCCAATCCTGCTCTTATTCCTCCACTTAGAGGGTTTAGTACTGACAAGCCTGCACCACCTAAATCTGCCACTATTAGCATTTCAGACAATAGTGCCAGAATTTCATGGAATAAAAGTGATGATGCAAAATATCATGTTATTTACAAATTCAACAGAAATGAAGAACCGGATTTCTCAAACGGAAATGCAATTTTAGAGATAACTGGTGATGATTTTTATGATACTGCTGTTGATGAAGATGATAAAAACAGCGACTACTATATCACTTCTTTAGACAAACTGTTTAATGAAAGTAACGCAATAAAAGCAAAGGTTCAATAGTGTTCTTTGTTTGTATATCAAAAATGCTTAGCTCATAATTCATACGTACTTAATTCAGTTTCGTACGAACAATGGACGAATCAAGTATGAATCAAGTATGAATCAGATATGATTTAATTTCATAGAAAATGACTATTTTTGGAATCAAGTAATTATACTAAACTATTTAATCATTATTTGTTATGGATACTTTTCAGATAAAGGCGTTTGGCAATGAATCTGCAGATGCCAAACTAAAGCAGTTAAATATTCATCGCAGAGAGGTTACAGGAAGAGATGTTGAAATTGACATCTTGTATTGTGGTGTATGCCACTCCGATTTACACACAGTAAGAAATGAGTGGGGCGGTACAGCCTATCCGTGTGTTCCCGGCCATGAAATTATTGGACGAATAACTAAAGTTGGTAATGATGTATCTAAGTTTAAAGTTGGTGATATAGCCGGTGTAGGATGTTTGGTTGATAGCTGCAGAGAGTGTGAAAGCTGTAAAGAAGGACTTGAAAACTACTGCGAAAACGGATCGACGGGTACTTACGACGGATATGACAAACACTTAAACAGTCACACTTTAGGCGGTTATTCAGAGCGTGTTGTGGTTGATGAAGATTTCGTATTAAGAATTCCTGAGAATCTTGATTTAGCTGCTACTGCTCCTCTATTATGTGCTGGAATCACTACCTACTCACCATTAAGACATTGGGGTGTTAAACCGGGTGATAAAGTTGGTGTCGTAGGCATTGGTGGTTTGGGTCATATGGGTGTTAAGCTGGCCAAAGCAATGGGTGCATATGTAATTGTAATAACCACTTCAGCTTCAAAATTTGATGATGCCTATAGGCTTGGTGCTGACGAGACAGTACTTTCTACAGATAAGGATCAGATGAAAAAGAACAGGGAAACACTAAACTATATTTTAGATTGTGTATCTGCCCGGCATGATATTAACGAGTATTTAAAGTTGCTTAAAAGAGATGGTAAGCTAACACTTGTTGGTGCTCCGGAGCTACCTCTGCCAATTGAACCATTTAGCTTAATTTCTAAACGTAAGAGCTTTTCCGGTTCACTCATAGGTGGAATTCCCGAAACTCAGGAAATGCTTGATTTCTGTGGTGAGCATAACATTACTTCAGATATTGAGATGATTAATATTCAATATATTAATGAGGCATACGAACGGATGTTGAAAGGCGATGTAAAGTATAGATTTGTGATAGATATGGCTTCTCTGAAGGGTTAATATCGACATAAAATAAACTAAACACAGGTTAAGATTGTTTTATGCTGTTGTACCCCGCTTAAAAGGGTGACAATTTTGATATAGAATAATTATTTTAAAGTGTTTATTATGTCTGTACTTTATAATCGTATTTCCAATAAAGAGCTTAAAGAGCGGATGTTGCAAGAAACAGAAGCCCGCACTACAATCTCTTTCTATAAATATTTTTCTATTCCCGACCCTAAATCATTCAGAGATAATCTTTATCTGAAGTTTGATGAAATTGGGGTGTTTGGGAGGGTTTATATCGCCAAAGAGGGTATAAACGGACAGATTTCTGTTCCTGAAAGCAGTCTTGACAGTTTCAAAGATACTCTTTACTCAGCAGACCCTGCGTTGAACGGTATCCGTCTTAATATTGCTGTTGATGACGATGGCAAGTCGTTTTGGGTATTACGTATGAAGGTTCGCAACAAAGTAGTTGCTGATGGAATAGATGACCCAACATTTAATCCTTCAAAAACAGGCAAGTATCTCTCCGCACGTGAATACAACAAGATTACAGAAGATCCCGAAACTATTGTTGTGGATATGCGCAACCACTATGAGTATGAAGTTGGTCACTTCGAAAATGCAATTGAAGTTCCTTCAGATACATTTCGTGAGCAATTGCCAATGGCTGTTGATATGCTTAAAGATCAAAAGGACAAGAAAATTGTAATGTATTGCACAGGTGGTATTCGTTGCGAAAAAGCAAGCGCTTATATGCTTCATAATGGTTTCAAGAACGTTTATCATGTGGAGGGCGGAGTAATTGAGTATGTACGCAAATCAAGAGAAGAAGACCTGCCTATGAAGTTTATAGGAAAGAATTTTGTATTCGATGAGCGATTAGGAGAGAGAATCACTGATGATATTATTGCAACTTGTCACCAGTGCGGAAAGCCATCAGACAGCCATACCAACTGTAGAAATGAAGGTTGCCATCTATTATTTATTCAGTGCAACGAGTGTGCTGAGGAAATGAATGGCTGCTGTTCGGCCGATTG
>CAZYNA010000026.1:0-31819 GCA_964648775.1 uncultured Proteiniphilum sp.
CGAGAGGCATCAACAAATCGGATGCTCCGTACTCTTTCTCAAATGAAAACAAATAAATCTGCTTACACAGTAGCAATAATATTTATTAGTGAATAAACACAAAGAAGCCGACTCATGTGAGCCGGCTTCTTTATAGTTGCGGAGGCAAGATTCGAACTTACGACCTTTGGGTTATGAGCCCAACGAGCTGCCACTGCTCCACTCCGCGATATAGTTTCCTTTAATTGGATTGCAAAGATAGTAATAATAATTGAATTATCAAATTATAGCACTAATTTTTCCGTTTGTATGTAAAAAACAGTACATTTGGAATAAAATTTACCATTTATGTCAGATAGCATAGTAATTATACCAACTTATAACGAGAAAGAAAATATAGAGAATATTATCCGGGCAGTTTTTGGTTTAGATAAAAAGTTTCATATTCTGGTAGTCGATGACAGCTCACCCGATGGAACGGCAGAAATTGTTCATAGATTAATTTCAGAAGAGTTTGGGGGTAGCTTGTTTATAGAGGAGAGAACCGGTAAACTTGGGTTAGGTACGGCATATATACATGGATTTAACTGGTCGCTTCGCCAAAACTATGATTACATCTTTGAAATGGATGCCGATTTTTCGCATGATCCTAACGACTTGCCACGATTGTATTCTGCTTGCCATGACGAAGGTTATGATTTCTCTGTTGGTTCAAGATACTCTGTAGGAGTTAATGTTGTTAACTGGCCGATGGGAAGGGTGCTGATGTCATATTTCGCATCTAAGTATGTGAGAATGATTACCGGACTTAAGATTAGAGATACTACAGCCGGTTTTGTATGCTACAAAAGAAAAGTGCTTGAAACGATTGATCTGGATAAGGTGAGATTTAAGGGATATGCTTTTCAGATTGAAATGAAATACACTGCAACTGTATTGGGTTTCAAAGGAAAAGAGGTTTCAGTTATATTTGTAAACAGACAATTGGGAACTTCAAAAATGAACTCTTCAATATTTGGAGAGGCTTTCTTTGGGGTAATAATTTTAAGATGGCAGCATCTTACCGGCAAGTTTAAACCAAAACAAAAGCAGATAAGCGGAGATGATTCTAATTCATAAAGCTACTATTATAAATGAGGGGGAGTCGTATATTGGCTCCGTACTTATAAAAGGAGAAAGAATTTCAAGGATTTTCAGAGATTTTGAAGAGATTCCTGATGCAATTACTAATGCAAGTAAAAAAGTAATAGATGCACGCGGTCTGTACCTTATTCCCGGTGCAATAGATGACCAGGTACACTTCAGAGAACCCGGATTAACGTATAAGGGTGATATATTTACAGAGAGTCGCGCTGCTGTGGCCGGTGGTGTTACATCTTATATGGAGATGCCGAACACAAATCCTCAGACAATAACAAATGAAGCTTTGGAACAGAAGCATATGCTGGCAGAGGGCAGATCGGCAGCAAACTACTCATTTTATCTTGGGGCAACCAACGATAATATGGATGAACTGAGAAAGGCCGACAAGAATATTGTTTGCGGAATTAAAATATTTATGGGTTCATCGACAGGTAATATGCTTGTAGACAATGAGAGGGCTTTGCAGGAGATCTTTGCAGAAGTGGATTTCCTGATTGCTACACATTGTGAAAAAGAGGATATTATAAAAGAGAATCTTTTAATGTATAAGAATAAATTTGGCGAAGATATTCCTGTAAAGTGTCATCCTCTTATCAGAAGTGCGGAAGCTTGTTACCGTTCTTCTGCGGAAGCGGTTGAACTTGCTGATAGATATGGATCGCGGCTACATGTACTGCATTTGTCTACTGAGCGTGAACTGAGCCTGTTTGACAGCAATCCATTGGAAGATAAAAAAATAACGGCTGAGGTATGTGTCCATCATCTGTGGTTTACTGATGCGGACTATGATAAGCTTGGAGCGCTGATTAAGTGGAATCCGGCTGTTAAAACTGAGAAAGACAGAGATGCACTAAGAGATGCATTGATTAACGGAAAGCTTGATGTAGTAGCTACTGATCATGCACCTCATCTTTTGAGTGAGAAAGAAGGTGGGGCGTCTGTTGCAGCTTCAGGCGGACCGCTGGTGCAGAATTCATTGCAACTTATGTTTGAGCTTGTTAACAGGGGAGTTTATACTAAAGAGCTTGTTGTGGAGAAAATGTGCCATGCACCTGCAAAACTATTCAACTTAAAAGACAGAGGGTTTATAAGAGAGGGGTACTATGCAGATTTAGTACTTGTTGACCCCTCAAAGCCTTATACAATATCTAAAGATAATATATTATATAAATGTGGCTGGTCGCCTTTTGAAAATGAATCATTCTCTGCATCAGTATCCGGAACCTTTGTAAATGGTGAACCGGTTTTTGAAAATGGTGTGGTTAGTGATAAGATGGTGGGGCGAGCTTTGGAATTTAACAGGTAGACTTCTTAGCGAGATGTCATTTATTTTTCTATTTTTGTATAAGATTTAAATTAAGATCCTTTCGAGTGAGATTTTTGTTTACTGTTCAGGGTGAAGGCAGAGGCCACTATACGCAGGCTTTATCTCTTTCTTCTATTCTTCGTAAGCATGGGCATGAAGTTGTTGCAGTGCTTGTTGGCACCAGTGATGCCAGACAGATACCATCATTTTTTACTACTAAAATAGACTCTCCGATAAGAGAGTTCAGAAGTCCTAATTTTACCTCTTTCTATAAGAAGAAACGTCCTAATATCTTGTTGAGTGTTTTAAATAATTCAGCCAGAACGTTTATTTTTAGTAAAAGTATACATATCATTAAAGAAGCCATTGCAGAGTATAATCCTGATGCGGTTATTAATTTCTACGAGATGATTACCGGAATGGCATACGGGATTTACAGGTTCGACAAGAAGCCGGGTATCCCAATGATATGTATTGCACATCAGTATGTATTGCTTAACCGTAATTATAAAACCACTTCTGAGCAGGATGTTAAGTATTATCTTTTAAGAATATTATCGAAGATTACATCAAACAGAGCTTCCAAAATACTTGCGCTTTCGTTTAGAGATATTCCGAATGATGACAAAGTTGTAACGGTGCCTCCGCTGCTTCGCTGCGAAGTGTTTGAGATTGAGCCTGAGGATGGAGATTATATTCATGGGTATATGGTGAATAGCGGATACTATGAAGAGGTTTCTAAATGGCATAATAGTAATCCTGATGTTCCCCTCAGATTCTTTTGGGATAACATAGAGGCAGAAGAAGAGACTATAATAGATGAGAACTTTATACTTCACCGACTTAATGATAAGAAGTTTCTGGAAAGCATGGCAGGCTGTAAAGCGTATGCCACAACTTCAGGGTTTGAATCGGTTTGCGAAGCACTATATTACAGAAAGCCGGTGCTGATGGTTCCTGTGCATCTTGAGCAGGAATTTAATGCTTATGATGCCGGATTATCGGGAGCTGGCATAGTGGGTAGTAAGTTTAAATTCAATAAACTAATATCGTTTATAGATAAATATAGTCCCGATGAAAATTTCAGGGACTGGGTGCATCAGGCCGAGAAACGTGTAATGGATGTGCTTACTTCACTTTAGAGTTTAAAGGTCCTAAAGGCCTACCGAATCTCTATAAAAATCCAGCGCCTCAAAGAATAGATCCTTATCGGCAGTTTGATCTATCTGAACGTTGCCAATCTCAGATAGAAGAGTGAAGTTTATTACATTGCCCACATTCTTTTTATCATGCATCGCAATATCGTAAATTGTTTCGTAGTCATCGCACGAAAGTGGGAAAGCTCCATAATTCTGTTGAATAAACCTAACTGTCTTTTGCAGCTTATCTTTAGGGAAGTTACAGATTTTGTGAGACAGGTACAGCTCAACTATGATACCCCACGCTACAGCAAAACCGTGAGGGACAGGGTTGCCCGACGAAATAGCGAAGCTCTCGAATGCATGAGCAGTGGTATGCCCAAGATTTAATGCTTTACGTATATTTTTTTCGAACGGATCTTTGTCAACAATGCCACGTTTAATTCCTACTGAACGGAACAACAGATCGTTGAGCTGAGTATAATCTACATCATCGAGGGGAAAAGAGAGAAGCCTTTCCCAGTCGGTTGCCGAATGTATAAGCGCGTGTTTAATCATTTCTGCGTAACCCGACAATAATGCCTTTTTATCAAGTGTATGAAAGAAGTCTGAAGAGATTATTACATGTGTAGATGAGTAAAAAGACCCAATCTCGTTTTTGTAACCTCCGAAATTAATACCCGTCTTTCCGCCAACGGCAGCATCCACAGCCCCCAATAGGGTTGTTGGTATATTTATATACTTAATACCTCTTTTGAATGTTGCGGCAGCAAATCCGCCAAGGTCGGTAATCATTCCACCACCAAGATTGATTAAAAGAGAGTTGCGTGTAGCACCCTTTTGAGTTAAATTGAGCCATACATGAGATAGCGATTCAACTGTTTTATTACTGTCATTGGCAGGAATTATTATTTTACTTGCCTCTTTTATAGCCGGAATATCAGCTATAAGTGGCAGGCAAAGCTCATTTGTATGCTCGTCTGTAAGAATAAATAGGTTATCGTAGCGAAACGATTTTACAATCTTCTCCAGATCAACGGGTAAGTTATTGCTTTTTACTATCTGTTGCATTTTCTTGATTATGGTAATTTATAGCTTTATAGAGTTCTTCCTGTACACGTTCGCGAATCTCAAGAGTTGACATTCTGTTTGGAGATCGGGAAGGATTTACTCTGTTTGAAAGAAATATATAAATCATATTATTGTCGGGATCGACCCAAAAACTGGTACCTGTAAAGCCGGTGTGCCCGTATACAGAAATGGGGGTTCCGGGGCTGGTGGGACTGGTTCTGCTGTTTCTTGGATCGGGTTTATCGAATCCCAATCCGCGTCTGCTGATACTGCTTTTTGTGGTGGTGAACAGATGGACTGTCTCTTCACTTAAGTACCGTTCGCCACCATACTCTCCGCCATTCAGCCACATCTGATATAATTTTGCAATGTCATTTGCATTTGAAAACAGACCTGCATTTCCGGATATACCACCAAATAGGGCTGCACCTTCATCATGTACGTGCCCTCGCAGGTGTTGTTTGCGAAAAAAGGGATCGTTCTCTGTGGGTGTAATTTTCTCCACAGGCATGTATCTCAGAGGCTGGAACGTAGTTGAAGTTGCACCAAGTTTTCGAAAAAAATTCTGTTGTACATACTCGTTCAAATCAATACCCGAAACACTCTCAACCATCTCTTTAAGTAGCATGAAATTGAGGCATGAATATCTGTATTTACCAACATTGCTAAGCTTTGAATCGATAACATCTTTAAGAAGTGCATCATGCATTTTTTTGCTTGCATACATGTTGGCAGCAACCGGCATATAAAACTCTTCGCTCGGCTTACTTGAAATCATGTCGGAATGAAACTTATAATCGGTTCTCCCCCACGCACCTGCATAGTGTGCATTAAAAACACTTGAACGAGAGCCAAAAAGGTTGCCTGTATAACTTTTTTCGTTTATTGCAGTTACATAATATGGAATGAAAGAGACGATACCCGACTCATGTAAAAGCAGTGCTCTGATTCGGATACCGGCTTTATCGGTACCTCTTGTTTGTGAAACGAACTTATCTAACCGATCGCCCAAACCAACTCTTTTTTCATCATAAAGCTTCATAACTGCAGGTAGGGTAGCGGAGGCTTTTGTTACGGATGCCAGATCATAGACTGATTCACTGTCGACTTCAGGACTGGAGCCGTAATCGAAATTTCCGAACTCCCTCTCATATATTACTACTCCATCTTTAACTACTAGGATTTGGCAACCGGGAAACGCTCTTTGGCGTATTCCTTCCAAAGCGATGCTCTCGATGTTGTCAAAGCTTTGTGAACTGATGCCAACCTCTTCCGGCAGAGAATAGCTTAAGCGGTTCTTTTGAGTATCTATACCCGTACCTTCTTTGAATCTGCCTGAAGATACCGGGAGTTTCCCCGTTGTTGATATTCCTCCAAAGATAGCCTGTGCGGCACTCATCTGAGCGAAATCTGAATTATCGTATGCTACAACCGCACTGTTTGCATTATCTGTTGATGCTTGAAAGCTACCCAGTCGGTATGGGGAGGTAAAGAAAACAAGTATTGACGATTTATCTTTCAATCTCCTCTGAAGCGGTTCGGCATCGCTTATCTTATCTGAATGAACAGAGATAATTACTAAGTCGAACTGACTAAGTTGAGTTAAATTAGAAACAGCAGAGGCTGACTCAACAATAAAAGTGGTTATATCACCATATTTCTTCAGATACTCCTGAAATTTGTTGGATGATGGAGCGCCAATTGCAACTGAGGCTATTTTTATCTTATCTAACTCCTTAACAGGAACCAGGTCTGAGTTGTTTTTAATAAGAGTTACAGCACCATCGTAAATTTTTCTTTGAACCCACTCTGCTGCAGGTGAATTTACTTCGCGTGCAACATTAGCCGTGTTGATGGGAGTGAACTGATGTGCACCAAGAATATATTTGTAAGAGAGGATCTTTCGTACTTTATCTTCTAATAATGCTGCGGGTATTGTGCCATTTTCAACCGCTTTTTTTACCGACTCAAATTCATTCTTTTGATTTACTACACCAAGAATTATATCATTGCCTGCAAGCAAAGCTTTAACGCTTGCATCGGGTTGGTTTGAAACCCCTTTCATTGCCATGCCATCTGAAATGGTGAGTCCGGTAAATCCCATATCATTCTTTAGCAGATTTACTCCCACTTCAGGCGAAAGCGTTGCGGGGAGCCCCCTTGTGTGAAGTGCCGGGACATCGAGGTGCCCAATCATTATTCCTGAGAGTCCGGCGTTGATATACTCTTTAAACGGGTAAAGCTCAACCGTATCAAGTCGCAATCTACTATGAGTGATAGTTGGCAGTGTCTTATGCGAATCCTCAGAAGTGTCTCCGTGACCCGGGAAATGCTTTGCAACCGAAAGTACACCACCACTCTCAAGACCTTTTGAAAATGCAACCCCCTTTTTTGCTACATTAACAGGGTTTTCTCCATATGAGCGGGTGCCAATAACAGGGTTGGCCGGATTGCTGTGAACATCTATTGATGGGGCAAAGTTTACATGAATTCCCATAGCACGACTCTGACGGGCAATTTCTTCTCCATATAGTCTGATTATTTCTTCATCCTGTATTGCACCAATAATAATATTTCTTGGATATTTTGGTGCATCAGACAGTCGCATTGACAGACCCCACTCTCCATCTACTGATATCATTAACGGTACTTTTGATGTTGATTGTGCCCAGTTTGTTATTTCAGCCTGACCAGCCAATGTGCCTTTTGAAAATAAAAGTCCCCCAACCTTCTGATTGTTGATATAACCCGCAATTCTGTTTTTCCAGCTGTTATTGGGTTCTACTATTGGTATAAACAGTTGTCCCACCTTATCATCCAATGATAAAGTGGCATAAACCGAATCTACCCAACTATCCATTGAGACTTTATCGGCTTGATTATATAAATTTGTTGTTACCTGTGCAGTTGCCTGCGTATAACAGAGTATCAATAAAACTGCTATAAGGAGATTTCTTCTAACCATCATTTACTTTTCTTTTCAAATTCCACATCAATTCTTCCAACATAAACTCCTCGTCCGTTAGTTTGAAAAATCATAACATCATTATTATCCATGTCTTTTATGAACTCGGGTTCAGCCATATAGGTGTGACTATGCCCTCCAATTATAAGGTCTATATTTCTTGTCTCTTTAGCCAGTTCAAGATCAGATCTGTAACCAAGGTGTGAGAGACAAACTATAAAATCGCATCTCTTTTTTGACTTTAAGAACGTTGCCAGCTCGTTTGCCACTGAGGCAGGGTCGAGGTATTTAACACCTTTGTAGTTTTCGGAAGCAATCAGTCCCTTTGGCTGAATATTAACTGCAATTACTCCAATCCTTACACCATCTCTGTTTATAATAATAAACGGTTCTATCTTGTTGGCAAGAGAAGTTTGTGAGAAGTCGTAGTTACTCGAAACTACCGGAAAACTAGCAAGCTGCACAACCTTGTCCAGAACCTCCATTCCATAATCAAACTCATGATTTCCCAATGTAACGGCATCATATTGTAAAAGATTCATGGTCTCAATTTCTGCCTCACCTTTAAACATATTGAAATATGGGGTGCCCTGCAGAAAATCGCCTGCATCAAACAGTAATACATTCTTTTCAGCCTCTCTTACCTGATTTATATAAACATCTCTTCTAACAACACCCCCTTTGTCCGGAAACGACCTGTCGGTTTCAGGAAGTGGCTCTATTCTGCTGTGAGTGTCGTTGGTGTGTAGTATAACAAAGTTCTTTTGGGCGAACAGTGAAAACGAGACTGTAAGCAGCAGTACTAAAACGGAAAATTGTTTTATTGTCTTCATAAGTTTAGTTTATAATTTCAATTCTGCCATCAAGAACCGACTCAATCTGATTGCCTTGCTTTGTCTGTTCTTTTACCCAGTCTATCATCATATCGCGAAGAGTAAATCCTGTATTGTTAACAGATAATGCGTTACGGAAAGCGTCCATACTGTCATTTCCATCTGCCAGATAATCAAGCGTAACGATAATGTATACTCTGTCGTTATCAATACTATCCCCGTCTACTGTTACACTCTTTACTTTTTTATCTTCAATCACAAGCTTTACATTAGATGATATTCCTGCACCGCCTAATTTTGCATAAGAATCGAATATACTTTTCAGATCACTCCCTTTAATATCAAGAAAAGTGATTGTGTTGTCAAAAGAGTAAATTTCATATAAGTTACCTAATGTAATTTCACCTTTAGGCATATTTGCACGGTGACCGTGAACATTCATTACCCCAACATCTGCCCCATTTGGCAGGTGCTCATCCCCAAACTGTTTCATAATATCTGAAGTTAGATTGGTAAGAAGGCTTTCGGGGCGATTATAATCCATAAACTGTTGAGAGAAGCCTATCACTTCGTTCATCTCCTTGTCGAGTTCTGTTTTATAAGCATCTACAAGATTTGCCATTTTTGTAGGTGAGAGTGGGTTGTGGGTAGAGTCCATTTCTACAATTTTCCCACTAATTTCTGCAACTTGATACTGCGATTTGCATGAAAGAAGGGAGATTGCAGTTAATGCAATCAATAAGGTCTTAAGTTTCATCCTTTTATTATTCAATTGTGGTGTTGGAGCTATTTATCTGGTCAAAAATACACTTTTTCCTTAAATGTATCAACCTGAAAGCGATAATAAACATAAAATAATCTTTTGTATAGGAGATTAAATAAAAATTACTACCTTTGCATCCGCTTTACGTAATCTCTGTCGGTTCGATACCGTTAAATTGCGTTTACACACAGTTAATAATTAACATAAAGCATTTTAAGATGAACTTAATTAAAGTGGCGGAAGAGGCATTCGCCGGAACAAAGAAAGAATTTCCAAAATTCAAGAGCGGTGATACAATCACTGTTGCCTATAGAATTGCTGAGGGAAACAAAGAACGTATCCAGCAATATCGCGGAGTTGTAATTAAAATAGTTGGACAGGGAGAAAACAAGCGCTTCACAGTTAGAAAAATGTCTGACAATGTTGGAGTTGAGCGTATATTCCCAATAAACTCTCCTTTTATTGACAGTATCACACTAAATAGTGAAGGTAAAGTTAGAAGAACAAAACTTTATTATCTGCGTAAGAGAAGAGGTAAAGCTGCAAGAATCAAGAAGAAAGTTTATTAGTAGGCTTTACATTAAAGAAATTGACAGGGGCTTGTCTCGTAAGAGGTAGCCCCTTTTTTTGGTGTAACTTAATTTACTATAAATCTGATTTTGGCCTGAAAATGCCATATTTTATTTATATTTGAGTTTGATTTTAAAATCTGCTTAATCATGTCTCAACATGCTTCATAAGACACAGGGGATAGTTCTTGGAATTTCTAAGTATAGCGACCGTTATTCAATTTCACGTATTTTTACCCGTGATTTTGGAATGGTATCTTATCTGTTACCTGTTTCGAGAAGTAAGAACTCAAAAATCAAGAACTCTCTGTTTTTTCCATTTTCAATCTTGAATCTTGAAGTAGAGCACAAGCCGCTCCGTGATATTCAGAGACTGAAAGAGGTTGAAAGGCTGTATCCGCTTTATGAGGTTTGCAGTGATATGACAAAACTGTATCTCTCATTTTTCCTTTCGGAATTTCTTACCCGTGTGTTGAGGGAGTCAGATAATAATGAGGTTATTTTCGACTTTCTGAATAATTCGGTCGAAACACTAGAGGAGTCTACAGGTGTTGTTGCAAATTTTCATATTGCATTTATGATAGCGTTAACACGCTTTTTGGGTATTTATCCTAACTGGGATACCAATTTTAAGAACAGCTATTTTGATATGGTCAACGGTGAGTTTGTGGAAAGAAGACCATCGCATACACATTTTCTTAATCTTCAGGAGAGTTCTTATTTAGCGTATCTTAGTCGCATGAACTACAATAATATGCATCTCTATAAGTTGTCGCGAAACAACAGAAACCAAATTGTGGATTATTTACTTGAATATTACAGGCTTCATCTTTATGATTTTCCTAAATTAAAATCACTTGATGTATTACGTGAACTGTAGTGCTAACCCGCTTTATATGCCTGAAAGACTATAAGCCTTCCGCTTGTTTCGATGCTAAAGCTATCACCTAAAGATCTGTTTAGTGAGCCTTGCCACCAGTTGGTTAATATTGAATTGTTGATCTGGTACTGAAGGTTTTGGGTAGTGATTTTTTTATGGTCGATTGAAAATATAGAAACCTGCTCACCCTCAAAGCTATCAAACTTTGTGTAGGCTGTAATAGGGGTGAATATACCCCAGTCGGTTACCATTACAACGTTAGCTATAAGTGTATACTCAGAAAGAAGTGATATGTTTCCGATGGTGTGGTCCTCTCTTTTACCCGTACCGCCAACAATTATTATGTCTTTTCTACCATTATCAACACAGAAGTTAACAGATTTGGTCAGGTCGTTATTCTCTTGATTATTATCGGGGTGAAGAATAGCTGAATAAATTCTTTTATTCTCTTCGGAGATTGAATCACAGTCGCCCACAATTGCATCAGGCCTGCCACCTCTTTCAATGAAATCATTTGCTGCCCCATCGGTGCAGACTATATAATTTGCCTTTTTTATGCAACTGAGTGGTAATGTATGATTTGGAAATCTGCCATTAGCAATAATAACTGTTGATATATTATTTAAGAGGTTCATTATACAATTAAATTAGCCCGTAAAGATAAAGAAGTTATTTGATTAATATAAACAAAAGAGAGACCCGACATTGCAAGCCTCTCTTTAATAGCCAAAAAAGTAGAGTTTATGAGAAAAATACTATCTGGTTACGATTCTAATGATTCCGTCAGTTCAATCGATTTTGGGAACAGAATGTTATTTTCAAGATGAATGTGTCGATGCAAATCATCCTCAAATTCCTGAAGTAAACTATATGTTACCCTGTAAGTATTACATGCATCTTCCGGCGGAGTATAGTCGCCGGTAAGCTCACTGATAGTGCGGAACCTTTCTCCTTCCGTGTTATGATCATCCTCCATAAGTGCAATATACTCTGCTGTATCTCCCATCTTGGTTACAGGCCTTTTTCCTCCCGAGAGCTGAGCTTTAATCAGAAGCCTGATATAAGGGAAAAGCATAAGCTCCTCTTTCTTAGTGTGTGCAGTAAGATCTTTTGCTGAATCTAGAAACAGATTTTCAACCTCAAATAGTTCGGGGTGACTGTCGCCGTGTACACTCACAACTCTTCTGAGATATGGTGTTATTTCTGCAATTTTAGCATCAATATAGCGATGGTGCGTCTTTTCGATATAATCAGCCAGAAGGTCGAGCGGGAATGCTTTGAAATCGATCTCACCTCCCTGCTTTTCACTTACTGCATCATTTAATTCATCGATTAGTTTATTTTCATCCAGATTTTTCTTTCTGCTTGCATCACTAATTGTGCGATTGCCATTACAGCAAAAATCTATTTGATATTTTTTAAAAACAGATGCAGCTTTATAGTTTTCAGCTACAACTTTTCCGATAATACTTTGATTGTTAATGTCCATAAATTAATAATTTAATAAAAGTTGATTTTTTCATTCCTTATTATTTCTTTCAGTAGGCTTTCTCTTTTTCTTAATGGTTAGTTGATATACAAACCAGAACAGAGTAAGAGTTCCGAGTGCAAATATTGTATCGCCCACTGTGCGCAGCCACTGGAATGTGCTTACGAGCGGCTGCTGCATGAACTCGGCAGAACGAGCATACCACATACCCTCTTTTACGCTGGCTATAGTTTGCATTAAACCTACCGGTAGCAGACTTATTACAATCATAAGCATCAGTCCGATATTTAGAGACCAGAATGTAAAGGAGATTAGTTTATCGTTCCATTTTTCTTTTCTGTACATGCTTCGTAAGACAAACAGGATTAATCCTATTCCCAGCATACCGTATACACCAAATAGTGCAGCGTGTCCGTGTACAGGTGTGGTGTTAAGCCCCTGCATGTAATATAGAGCAATTGGGGGATTGATTATGAATCCGAAGATGCCGGCACCCAGGAAGTTCCAGAATGCAACCGACAACAGGAAGTATATAGGCCATTTATAGTCTTTGAGCCACTCTGTTGCTTTGCTTAGTCTGTAGTTATGATAAGCTTCAAAACCTATAATAACAAGAGGTACAACCTCGAGTGCACTAAATGTTGCACCTATTGCCATTACTGCTGTTGGCGTTCCTGTGAAATACAGGTGATGGAATGTTCCGAGAATTCCGCCAGACAGGAATATGATTGTGGCGAAAAGCACATTGTTGGTGGCAGATTTAATCCCCAGCAATCCTAAACGAGTGAAGAGGAATGCTGCAACAACAGTAGCAAACACCTCAAAGAAACCTTCAACCCAAAGATGCACTACCCACCAGCGCCAGTATTCTGCTATTGCAAGATTGGTTGTTCGTCCCCACATCAATCCGGCTGCATAAAATATTGCAATTGCCGCACACGAAATCATAAACAGGATAAGCAATCCTTTTTCTTCTGTTCCCTTTTTGATTATTGGAACTACCGGTCGCATCATCAGCCAGAACCATAAGAATAGCCCCACTACCAGTAATAATTGCCAGAAACGACCTAAATCGACGTACTCGTAACCTTGATGACCAAACCAGAAGTTGCTAACCAAATCAAGCCGCTGCATCACACCAAACCATTGACCGGTTAGAGAGCCACCCACAACTATTAGGAGGGCAACAAACAAAAGGTTGACTCCGGTTTTTTGGAATTTAGGATCTCTTCCGCTTAGCGATGGCGCAATATATAGGCCGGTTGCAAGCCATGAAGTAGCTATCCAGAATATTGCCAGCTGAACATGCCAAGTGCGTGTAATGGAGTAGGGGATGAACCTGGCGATATCAATTCCATAGAAGCTGTCACCTTCCACAGAGTAGTGGGCAGTTATAACTCCCAGCAGCACCTGAGCCAGGATTAGTAGGTTTACTACCCAGAAGTATTTCTTAACCGCCCACATTGAAGGTGTAATTGTCTGATTCATTAACGGGTCTTCAACAGGTTTAAGAATCTCCTCTTCACGGGTTCTTGCCTGAACAAATATCATAATTCCAATACCTATCAGCAGCATAATTATACTGAAGCCGGTCCATAACACAAGGTCACTGGTTGCAACATTACCAATCTGCTCATCCGGTGGCCAGTTGTGAGTATAGGTTACATCTGAGCCGGGGCGCTCGGTTACGCATGCCCATGAAGCCCAGAAGAAGAAACAAGACATCTTCAACATTCTGTCCTCAGATTTGATAGTATACTCAGGAATTGCATATGCAGCCCTTAGCTCATCGAGCTCGGGGTTAGTCATGAATATTCCGGTATAGTGTTCGTGTAAATGTTGAAATGCTTCAAATCTTTCGCTGTGTAGAACAAGATCTCCGGTTGTCTGATCATAGGTGTTTACTCTGAGAAAAGTTTGCAGTCTGCTCTCAAGCGATGCTTTGTTCTCATTTGATATAAACTCAAAATCTTCACCATATGTTTCATTCGACCACTTATTGAGCAGGAACTGAGCCTCGCGATGAAGATAATCGGCTGTCCAATCGGGTGCAACATAAGCCCCATGCCCCCATATGGTTCCTATCTCCTGCCCTCCAATGCTTTGCCAAATATTTTGGCCATCCTTAATATCCTGTTCCGTAAAAAAAACTATACCCGACTCATCAACCACCTGTTTGGGTATAGGCGGTGCTTGTTGATAAATTTGAGCTCCGTAGTAAATTAATACTGCAAACGAAAACAGAATAACCGCTGCCAGAGCAATCCAGAGTTTTTTGTGTGACATACTGAATCAATTATTAAAAGTTAGTAATTCTATTTACTATGATTGAACTTGAATTTCTGTTTCAGTTGAATTTATTTTACTGTAAATTAACCTTTTGTTGTGATAATTAGTCCTGTTTCTTATTTAAGACAAAAATATCCGGAATCTGAGCGTACCAATTTTGCTAAAAAAGGAATAGGATCTCAACGCATCAGCAGCGACTCCTTCTTCTCAATCCCTGTTGCAAGATCATGAATTGTTGTGATCTTCAAAACATCTCTCATTTCAGTTCTGATTGATGTGACTGTATGGTGCATCGGGCAAGGTCTTGTCTCGTCGCAATGACTTAATCCCAAAACACATCCTTCAAAAAACTGGTTGCCATCAATAGCTCTTACAATATCTGCTATGGTGATACGGTGAATTTTATCGTGACTTACTTCATATCCGCCATTTGGTCCGGTGTATGAATCTACAATTCCGTTTCTCGACAAAACTCCCAGAATTTTACCTGTAAAAGCCTCAGGCGAATCAATCTGACTTACAATATCACCAATCTTCACCCTTTTATTATCGAGTGATTGAGAGGCAATGTACAGAACTGCCTTTATACCATATTCGCAGCTTTTCGAAAACATATTTAATTTATCTATCGGCAATGTTAAAAACCGATTGTATTGGGCAAAGATATAGATTTATTTGAATTTGCGATAATAATGTCAGGAATATTTCGTTTGTGCTGTCTTTTTTTATGTTTATAGCTCCAAATGAGTTGATAATGTTAGATAAAACAATTATTTAATAAAAATTAAAATGTATCTCTTATCAAACAATAGGAGCCAAAAACTGTTGTTAAGTAGAATCAATCTGATTATATAAAATATCCAAAAGAATATATATTAAGAAGTTGCTATGGCGAAAACTAATTCAAAAAAAGTGACGGATTTATCCAAAGAAAAATTATTGGAGATGCATAGATCTATGCTGGACATCCGCAATTTCGATAACAAGGTAAATCGTTTAGTTAAAAGAGGGGTAATACCCGGAATGACTCACTTCTCGGTAGGGGAAGAAGCTGCTAACGTTGGTGCAGTTGCAGCAATTAACAAAGGGTCTGATTTGATTACTTCTAATCACAGGGGACACGGTCAGAGTATTGCTCTTGACATCGACCTGAACGCTATGATGGCTGAGATTATGGGTAAGGCTACCGGAACCTGTAAGGGTAAAGGTGGTTCTATGCATATTGCCGATCTTGACGGAGGTAATCTGGGTGCCAACGGAATTGTTGGTGGTGGAATGGGTATGGCTATTGGTGCTGCCCTTACACAGCAGGTAAAAAAAACAGGTAATATTGTTGTTTGTTTCTTTGGTGATGGTGCTTGTAACGAAGGTACATTTCATGAAACATTAAACATGGCATCTATATGGAAACTGCCTGTTATTTTTTATTCAATAAACAATATGTATGGTATTAGTACTCCTATTAGTGATGTTATTAATATCGATTATAACTACAGACGTGCTGCGTCTTATGGTATCCCGGGTCATTTCATAGAAGATGGTAATGACCTGATGGCTGTTTACAATAAGTTTGAAGAGATTGTTAAGTATGTGCGCGACGGCAATGGCCCCGTTCTTGTAGAATCAATTACCTATCGCTGGTTAGGACACTCTACTTCCGACCCCGGAAAATATCGTACGAAAGAAGAGGTTGATGAATGGAAGAAGAAAGATCCGATTCCAAGATTCGAGAAGTATCTTTTAGATAATAAATTGGCTACACAAAAGGAAATTGATGCTGTTGTGAAGGCTTCGGAAGACGCAATTGAAGAGTCGGTTAAGTTTGCTTTAAGTAGTCCTGAGCCAACATTAGAATCTGCATTTGAAGATATATTTGCTCCTTGATTCTATAATAGGCGAAAATAGTGAAATAAACAGGATTTACTATTAATCCTTCAAGAAACAAAAACAGTATATAAAAATATAGATGAAAAAAGAAACAAAATTAATGTCTGTTCGCGATGCAATAAACGAGGCTATGTCTGAAGAGATGCGACGCGATGAGAACGTATTCCTTATGGGAGAGGATGTTGGTGTCTTCGGCGGAGACTTCGGAACATCGGTAGGGATGCTTGAAGAATTTGGAAAAGAGAGGGTGCGCGATACACCTATTTCTGAAAATGCAATATCAGGTGCTGCTGTTGGTGCTGCTATGACGGGACTACGCCCTATTGTGGAAGTTTCGTTTATGGATTTTATTGTATATATGATGGACAACATCGTAAACCAGGCTGCTAAAACAAGATATATGTATGGCGGAAAAGGGCAGATACCTGTTGTGTTCCGTGCAGCTGCAGGTGGTGGAGTAGGGTCTGCTGCTCAGCACTCTCAGTCGCTTGAGGCATGGTTTACTCATATACCGGGCTTGAAAGTTATTGCTCCCGGAACCCCTGCTGATGTAAAAGGACTGCTTAAGTCGGCAATCAGAGACAATAATCCAATAATATTCCTCGAGTACAAAGCTCAGTATAATATGAAGGGTGAGGTGCCAACTGACGAAGACTTTACAATTCCAATCGGAAAAGCTGATATTAAAAGAGAGGGTAAAGATGTAACAGTGGTAACATACGGACGTATGCTTGAGCGTGTAGTGCAAGCTGCCGAAGAGGTACACGAAGCTGAAGGTATAGAGGTTGAAATTGTTGACCTGAGAACTCTTTCTCCGCTTGATAAGGATGCAGTTATTACATCTGTAAAGAAAACAGGAAAGGTGCTTCTCGTTAACGATGCTCATAAAACAAGTGGGTTTATTGGTGAAGTAGCTGCTGTAATTGCAGAGAGTGAGGCTTTTGATTATCTGGATGGCAGAATACTAAGGCTTGCCGGTGAGGATGTTCCAATTCCTTATAACCAGACTCTGGAGACAGCTATGATTCCGAGCGTTGAACGAATTAAGAAATATATTCTCAGACTAGCCAATAACAGATAAAAACTGAGTGAATGGAAAATAAGAAACTAAGAGCAACACCTGCTGCAAGAACACTGGCAAAACGTCTTGGTGTGGACCTGCTTAATGTAATCGGTACCGGTTACAAGGGTCGTATTCACAGAGAAGATGTGGCTGGTTTCAATTATGAGGATAAAACACACGTTTCTCCTCTTGCACAGCGTATTGCCGATATACATAATATAGACCTGAAAGGGGTGGTTGGTACTGGCTTCAGAAATAAAATCATGAAGGATGATGTGCTTCAGCTTATTGAAGATGCCGAAGTTAAGTCTCGCTTTATGCTTGATGACTACGGTTATCAGATGGTATCACCTTCACCTAAAGTTTCTAAGAAAGCTGCTGATAAACAGGATGTGGCTGCTGCAAAAGTTCAGACATCTAAAGATACTGCTGATGTTGCGGGGGAAACCGAAACTATCCCAATGACGCAAATGCGTAAGATTATTTCTAAACGCATGTCGGAGAGTTTCTTTGGTGCCCCAACGTTTATACAGACCTGGGAGATTGATATGACAGAATTGCTTGCACTACGTAAACGTCTGATAGATCCGATCATGGAAAAAACAGGTAAGAAACTGACTGTTACCGACCTGATTTCTATGGCCGTTATAAAGACGTTGATGAAGCATAAATACATTAATTCTACTCTAAATAAAGAAGGAACTGAAATTACTTTCCACAATTATGTGAATCTTGGAATGGCGGTTGGGTTGGATGAGGGACTGCTGGTGCCTGTTGTGAAAGGTGCAGACAAAATGTCGCTCAGCGAATTTGTTGTTGCAATTAAAGACCTTACTGAGAGAACATTCTCCAAGAAATTGTTGCCGGATGAGCAATCAGGCAGTACATTTAGTATAAGTAATTTAGGAATGTATGGTGTTGATGAATTTACAGCAATTATTAATCAACCTAACTCTGCTATTCTGAGTGTTGCATCTACACAACAAAGGGTAGTGCCCCGAAATGGTGAGATTGTTATTCGTCCGATTATGAAGGTTAGCCTAACGGCCGACCATCGTGTAATTGACGGACTGACCGGAGCGAAGTTTATGACCGACCTGAAGGCAGCATTGGAGGATCCTTTGACACTATTTATTTAAAAGGTTGAAAACTGACAACTGAATAAAAATACAAAATATGGCTTATGAAATAATCATGCCCAAAGCCGGTATTGATATGACCGAAGGGCAAATTGTGAAATGGTTAAAGAAAGAGGGTGACCCCGTTCAGGAAGGTGAAATTATCCTGGAGATAATGACCGACAAAACCAGTATGGAGATTGAAGCGGAGGCTTCAGGTATACTGCTTAAAATTGTTCATCACGATGATGAGACTGTTCCAGTTACAACAGTAATTGGATACATTGGTGATGAGAATGAATCGGTTGATACACTCATGCCCGAAGAATTTGAAGATACCGGTGCTGAAGAGAGTGAGGAAGATAAACGTATGATTCGACTTGAAGATAGTTATCACGTTGCAGTTATTGGCGGTGGTCCTGCCGGTTATGTTGCGGCTATCAGAGCAGCTCAGCTTGGTGCAAAGGTTGCAATAGTTGAAAAGGGGATTTTTGGAGGTACTTGTTTAAATGTAGGTTGTATTCCATCAAAAGCTTACCTGAAAAACGTTGAGATTGTAGAGCATATTAAGAATGCTGCATCAAGAGGTATCATTATAGAGAATCCTGAGATTAAGATAGACATGGAGAAAGTGGTGAGCTTCAAAAATGGTGTAGTTAAGAAACTTACCAGTGGAGTTGAAGCCCTTCTTAAATCAAACGGTGTTGATATTTATAAAGGCTTCGGTAAAATCAATAAGAACAAGGATGTTGTTGTTGATGATTCTACCATTATAAAGGCCGATAAGATTATACTTGCAGGTGGCTCTAAGGTATTCATGATTGATATACCGGGAATTAAAAATGACAAGGTTCTTACAAGCGACGATCTACTTGATATCAAGGAAGTGCCTGAAACAATGGTTGTACTTGGCGGAGGAGTAATTGGTGCTGAAATGGGACTCTCATTTGCCGGATTGGGTTCTAAGGTCATTATAGTTGAGATGCAGGATCATATAGTTTCTATGTTCGACGATGATGTAACTGAAGAGCTTACAAAACTGATAAAAAAGAAAGGTATCGAAGTTGTTACTTCAGCCAAAGTAACTGAGGTTGTTGACAAGGGAGATAAGCTTGAAATAAAGATTGAGGGTAAAGATTCTGTAATTGCTGATAAGGCACTGCTTGCTATTGGACGTGTTCCTGATCTGGAAGCTCTTGGTGAAGTTAAGTTTGAAACTGATAAAGGCAGAATTAAAGTGGATCAGTATATGGAAACCAGCGTTAAAGGCATTTATGCACCAGGTGATATAAATGGTATAAAGATGCTTGCACACGTAGCATTCCGTATGGGTGAGGTTGCAGCTGAGAACGCTGTTAAAGGAAATCACCGCTCAGTGAAATTACTTTCAACTCCTTCGGTTGTGTATACTTTACCGGAAGTTGCGATGGTTGGGCTAACAGAAGCTCAGGCAAGAGAAAAATATGGTGATGACGTAAGAATTGGTCGTTTCAACTTCTCTGCAAACGGTCGCGCTCTGGCTTCCAGTGAATCAGACGGATTTGTGAAAGTAATTGCGGATAACAGATACGGAGAAGTATTGGGGGTACATATTTTAGGTCCGTCTGCGGCTGAACTTATTACTCAGGCTTCGTTGATTATGGAGATGGAGATAACTGTAGAAGAGGTGGTTAATACTATTTACGGTCACCCAACATACTCAGAAGCAATCTTTGAAGCATTTGCCGATGTTTTAGGAGAAGCAGTTCATATTATACCTAAGAAAAAGAAATAATAAGTAGCTGACTCTTTAAATATTTAATGAAAGAAGATTCATTCAGACTTTTAAATCGGGTCGGAATTTATCTTCTTTCTTTGTTTAAGTAGACTATTTGTTTGAGAGTTAAACACTTTGGTTGTTTCTGATTATAAACCCTAAATATAAATTTTAATGATCTATATAATTAACAAGTCGAATAAACCCGATTTTAATATTGCTTTAGAAGAGTACTGTTTTAAATATCTCACCAAATTTGATAAAGTATTTATCCTTTGGATTAATGAGCCTTCAATAATTGTTGGTAAAAATCAGAATACGCAGGCAGAGATTAACGAAAAGTATGTACAGGATAATAATATTCATGTTGTCAGACGCATATCAGGTGGGGGAGCAGTGTATCACGATTTAAACAATCTGAATTATACTATAATTTCTAATGAGAGCCGCGACAGCAGAAGTTTTGATTTTAAAGCATTTTCTGAGCCTGTAATTCAAACTCTGAAAGAGCTGGGTGTTGAGGCAGAATTTTCAGGAAGAAATGATATAACTATAAATGGGAAAAAGATAAGTGGTAATGCTCAGGCCTATCTAGACGGGCGTGTTATGCACCATGGTTGTATTCTGTTTGATGTGGACCTGACGGTGCTTTCTAACGCACTCGAAACATCAAAAGAGGTGGTGGAAGCAAAAGGGGTTAAATCGGTCCGCAGCCGTGTTGACAACATCCTTCCTAACCTTCAAGATAAAATAACTGTTACCGGCTTTGCAGATAAGATTCTGGATCACATGAAGTTGAAGTATCCTGAAATGAAAGAGTATAGATTTAGCGATGAGGAGCTTGGAGTTATAGAAAAAAACAGAGCAGAGAAATTTGGAAACTGGAATTGGAATTATGGTTCAAATCCTGTTGCCGAAATTGTGCGGGAAAGGCGTTATCCTGCAGGTAAAACTCAGGTTTTTATTAACACCAAAAAAGGAGTGATTGAAGAGATTACATTCTTTGGTACTTTCTTCGGTGTACAAAGCGACCTTACTGCTGTGCAGAATCATCTTAAAGGAGTTAAATATAGTCCTGAGGAAGTTCGTAAGGCTATATCTGAAATTGATATTACACCCTATTTTGCAGGATTCTCAGTTGATGAGTTGACTGATGCTATTGTTGGCTGACCTCTCATTAATCGCTTCCACTTGAAATAGCCAAATACTGAGATAACAGAGTATATTGCGAAAAGAATGGAGGTAGGATAGAGCCCTTTCCAAACATACAGGGCGCATGAAATTATATTGACAAAAAACCATAACCACCATTGCTCTACATACTTGTGTGCAAGTAGCCACATGCCAAGTATGCTGAGCGCTGTGGTTAAACTGTCGCCATAGGGTACGGGACTATCCGTAAAGCGGATTAATATAAATGCTATTATCGCGAAGAGTAATAGTCCGATTATTGAAAGAGGCATAATATATTTTTTTGGTGTATGTGAAATTTGTGACTCCTCTTCCTTGTTGTTTTTATATTTGCTCCATTGAATCCATCCATAAATACTAGCAAAAAAGTAGTATACATTCACACCCATGTCTGCATAAAACTTACTCTGGAAGAAAATATAGATATAAACTAAAGGCATAACCACACCCACCGGCCAAAGCCATTTGTTGGCATTATACTCCAGATAAAGATATAGCAGTCCGATTACCGCTCCAATAATTTCTATTACTTGCATATATTAAACCAAACTAAAATGTGAGAATCAGACGCGCCATATAATTGCGTGTAGCCTGCGGGTAATATCCAATCCAGTTAACTGAACTTCCATCTGCAAACGTATCTGTTGCAGCCCATCCGTTTGCTATATATTCTATGTTAAAAATATTGTTAGCAAAAAGTTGAAGGTTGAATGTTCCAATCGGAGTCTTTTTAAAAGTGTAGCCTGCCGATAAGTTGCTCACAAAATATGCATCAATTGACTTATCATCGTCACTTGTATTGTCCATATACTGTTTGCTTACATACTTGTTTGATGCATTGAAGTACAGCGAATTAACAGGCTGGTAAGTGATGCCTATGGCCCCGATAATATCAGGTGAGTATGAAATATTAGTCTTGTCAAACTCCCTAGAGATCTGTCCTTCCCAGTTCCAGTTATCCTGATCGTCGTAATGATCAAACCATGCTACATAATTCTTAATTTTATTCTGACTAAATGTAGCATTTGCATCAATAATGATCTTGTTGTTCCATAAAGGAACACTTGCTTCCAGCTCTATGCCGGCGCGATAGCTGTCTTTAACGTTCTCCATCAGCTTGTAACCAATATCTGTTAGTTTACCTGTCTGCACCATTTGGTTATGGTAGTCCATGAAATAAAGGTTTGCACTCATACTTACTCCATTATTGTTTTTATATCTGTAACCCAACTCATAGTCTATCATTCTTTCAGGTTGAATAACATCATATCCACCATCCTTAATTCCATCTTTCAGATCAGCACGAAGAGGTTCTCTTTGTCCAACAGCAACAGATGCATACATCTGATTATTACTGTCAAACTGTAAAGAAATGCCTGCCTTGGGATTTAAAAAGTTGTAAGTAAAATCACCTGTCAAATCCATGAGGTCGTCATCTATACCACTAAATTCATAGTTAACCCTTCGGTACTGAAGGTCACCAAATAATGAAATTATATTATTAATCCGGTAATCTGCTTTTACAAAAACATTAATCTCAGATTTTTCTCCAAGATTTTGATACCACTCATAGCCGGGTTCAATGTTCTGACTATGCTTTATCCATGGGAGCTCACCAAAATGATCGCCATAATAAAAACTATACATGCCACCTAAGGTTAGTTTTAGGTTGTTCTTTAAATAGTTCAACCCAATATTTGCTACATAAAAGTCGTTTCTCATAAGCTTCCGACGAATAAAGTCGCTTCTCTCATAAGTAATACCATCAACCGTTTGCGGATTTAGTCCGAAATCAGAAAACCTTCTGTTGTATCTGTAGTTCTCATAATACCCAAAACCATGATTATAACTCAACCCTGAATTTATTGAAAGCTCTTTACTCAGCTCTCTCGAGTAGATTAGCTGAAGTATATCTGAGTAGTAATTATCCGTTTCATTATCATAATAAAGTCTGTTGCCTGCATCATCATAATACTCACCGGCCGGATTATATCTGCGTCCGAATTCAGGGTCTTGCATCTGTTCTGAAGAAACCCCTTCCCATGTTATTCCTGTATGCTGAATCCCTTTTATATATGAAAGGCGAATAAGTTGCCTGTCGCTATAGTGCGAGACTGAAGCGTGAAGATTAGTGTGATTAACACTACCATTGCGGATATACCCTTCACCAAATACCCGCGAATAATTAAGATCAAATGAGAGCCCATTATCTAATATTCCGGTTCCGGCAGCAATGTTAGAAAGAAAAGTACCGTAACTGCCAACTGTAGTTGATGCTTCACCATATGCATTTGACTGCGCACCGGCAGTTTGAAGTGATATACTTGCACCAAAAGCTGCTGCACCATTAGTGGATGTACCAACACCACGCTGTATCTGAATGTTTTGCAGAGAACTTGATAAGTTGGGTAGATTTACCCAAAATACCTCCTGCGTTTCAGGATTATTAAGAGGCATTCCATTTAAAGTTACATTTATACGTGTAGCATCCGTACCTCGTATCCTGAAGTATGTGTTACCAACTCCAAGACCGTCTTCAGTAAAAGAAACCAAAGATGGTGTTGTTTGTAGAATTGCAGGAATATTTCTTGCAGCGTTTTGTTTTTTTATGTCGGCAGACGAAATGTTTGAATAAGACACAGGTGTATTATTGCCTGCCCGGGTTCCAGAAACTATCACCTCTTCCAATTGGAAGTGCTCTAGTGAGTCGGTTTGCAGAACTGCATCCGGCTCTGCCTGCGCTATTAGCTGATAACCTGATACTGATAGAAAAATCAGTATTACAAAAAGAATTACCTTTTTCATTTACATAAAAAATTATAGATGATCTCTCATCCTGTTATTAAATAAAAAAGGGGATATGAAATAAGACTTATACCAAAAGTTACAGAAGTGTAAACTTTACCTCCCTACGCCGGCATTATCCGGATCAGGTAATTTGGGTATGATCTCAGCCCGTAATAATGTGGGCACCCCCGTCGATTCAATAAACAAAGTTACTACCATTTTGTTCAAAGTCAAAAATATTCCCATTTCATTCAATTATATCTGGATTTATTAGTAATTTCGTTAGTATTAACCCAGTAGATGTTTTTTAGTGGTTTGGCTGATTAAACTGAAAAATTGCTTTCGAGTCTGATATTTTGAGAAGAAATAACTGTACAAAAGTTTAAATAAACTTATATTGAGAATTGACGGAATATATGATTGATGATGATAGGTTGGCTGCTGAAGAGCAGATAATAGAAGATGAGTTTCAAGCTCTCTTGAATGATTACTTAAACTCTAATCACAGAAAGAAGGTTGATATTATTTCCCGTGCTTTCAATATGGCAAAGGAGGCGCATAAAGGAGCCCGTCGCCGTTCGGGGGAGCCTTATATAATGCATCCTCTTGCAGTGGCACGAATTGTTTCAAAAGAAATGGGATTGGGCTCAACCTCAATATCTGCTTCGTTGTTACATGATGTTGTAGAAGATACCGACTATACCGTTGAAGATATCCGTGCTCTGTTTGGTGATAAAATTGCTTCTATTGTAGACGGACTCACTAAAATATCAAGTGGAATGTTTGGTGAGAATGTATCTGCTCAGGCAGAAAACTTCCGTAAACTTCTGCTAACAATGTCAGATGATATAAGGGTTATTCTTATAAAAATTGCCGACAGACTTCATAATATGCGCACACTCTCGTCAATGGCGCCTACAAAGCAATATAAGATCACCGGAGAAACATTGTATATTTATGCTCCTTTGGCGCATCGACTTGGTTTATTTGCAATAAAAACAGAACTTGAAGAGCTTTGCTTTAAATATGAACATCCTGAAACTTTTGAAGAGCTAACAAGAAAGATTGAAGAAACTGCACCTGAGCGAAATAAGATTTACGAAAACTTTGCTGTCCCGGTTGTAAATTCTCTCGATAAAATGAATATCGACTATGAGATGCGGGCGCGGGTAAAATCTGTTTATTCTATATGGAATAAAATGCAGAAGAAGGGTATTGGTTTTAGCGAGGTGTACGACCTGTTTGCTGTTCGTATAGTTTTTGAAGTTACACCCGGCATGGATGAAAAGAAACAGTGCTGGGATATTTACTCAGTAATTACTGATATATATAAACTTAGACCTGATAGAATAAGAGATTGGGTAAGTCACCCCAAAGCCAATGGATATCAGGCGTTGCACCTCACTGTTATGGGTCCCGATGGAAAATGGATTGAGATTCAGATCCGAAGCAGAAGAATGGATGATATTGCTGAGAAAGGTTTTGCAGCTCACTGGAAATATAAGGAGGGAAGGATAGAGGAGGATAACGAACTTGATAAGTGGTTAAAGACTATTCAGGAGGTTCTTGCGAATCCAAATCCAAACGCAATAGATTTTCTGGATACTGTAAAGATGAATCTCTTTTCTTCAGAAATTTTTGTTTTTACACCAAAAGGAGAAATCAAAACACTTCCGCAAGGGTCAACGGCATTAGACTTTGCATATACTATTCATACACGTGTTGGAGATCATTGCCTGGGTGCAAAAATTAATCATACTCTTGTTCCGCTCAGCCAGAAACTAAGAAGCGGAGATCAGGTTGAGATTCTAACCTCAATGTCGGTACAGCCTCAGCCTGAGTGGCTTAATTTTGTGTATACTGCTAAGGCAAGAACCAAAATTGAAGCATCTCTAAGGCGACAGCGACGAAGAGTTGCAGAGAAGGGAAAGAATATGCTTGATGAGCTTTTCGACCATGAGCCAATCGACAATACTGTATTCAATAAAATTCTTCATATGTATAAAGCAGAAAATAAGGAGGATCTTTATTTTCTAATTGGTAACAATGAGGTTAGTTTACCAACTGATAAATCTGCTTTTATAAAGATGAAGACTGATCCTGAGAAAAACGATAATCTTTTTGTACGTTATGTAAAGCAGGCAATGAGTGCAATTAAGAAACCTCAGGGAGACAATAAGGCTGCAAAAAAAGAATCTGATAAACAAGTTGATGATGAATCTGATACAGATTTTATTTCAATTATTCCTGAAAAACCAAAAATCGACAGAAAAGCAATTTATAGTCTGACCGAAACTAAATTCAGAAAAAATTTTATTGTACCCTCTTGCTGCAACCCGCTTCCCGGTGATGATGTATTCGGTTATATTTCGGGTAATGAAGATGTTGAAGTCCATAAACGTTCATGCCAGGTTGGGTTGAAACTGAAGTCGAATTATGGAGATAGAATTATTGATGTGGCATGGGGTGATTATCGTCAGTATTCATTCCTTGCATCCATTGTATTTACAGGGATAGACAGGATTGGTATTTTAAGTACAATTCTTGCTAAGCTGGCTGAAGATGTTGTTGTTAACATACAAAGCGTAAATGTGTCATCTAAAGATGGTATCTTTGAAGGCGTGTTCAATATTCATGTCCACAGTGCAGAAGAGGTTAATCAACTATGTGCCAAGATAGCAAAAGTGGACGGTGTTAGTACCGTCCACAGAGCAAATGTATAAATTAAAGTCTTAATTAAGCTACCTGCCTCTTTTCCTTCTGAATAAAGCAGATGTTATCTTTTTTGTTCCAAAAGCAACAAGAGCAGGTTTGGCTACTTTCCATATTAAAGAACCTATTAGTGGCAAATTGGATGTAACAATATTCATTACCGTATTGTTAAGCCACGGGTTAGTTCTTTTTGTTAAAAATGGAGTAACTGATGTATTGGATCCTCCTGAGAGGCCATCAATTGTTTCTGAAAGTTTTGATTTAACTGAAGATGTTATACCCTTAGTAAGCAGTGTACCCCAGTTATCATTTATGTATTGTAATTGATATGAGAGACGTTGACTAGCGATAGATCGTTCTTCTCTATAGCGTTTTTTCTCTAAGCGTAGCTCTTCCAGTGGAGTTAAATTGTAAGTTTTCATCTGTTATTGGTTTTTACATCATTGTCCTCCTGTTTCATCAGAAAGCTTACAACCTGATTAGTGATCTTTCTCTTAAAAGGTTTTCTTATAAGCAGAAGAATAAAAAACACTAAAATAGCAAAGGCGGTTACGATAGCAAAACCTTGCCAAAGGCTCTGTAGAAGTTCTGCTAAATATAATCCTGCTGTTATAAGGATAAATAGTAGAGAAATAATTAATATTCCGGCAATTGTAAATCCATATATAAGTGCCGATGATCCTAAACTAATTTTATCATAAGCTTCCAGTTTTCCGAGCTCAAGCGTGCTTGTGATATATTTAGATATATCATCTCTCATCTCCTCGAACAACGTACTAACTTTCTTTTCTTCCATCATGTATATCGGTTATACTGTCAACTACTACTGGTTTGCAAGTTCTTTTTTTGCAATCTCAGCAATATCATCAATATCTTCCTTAAGGTCCTGAACTTCGCTTTTACCTTTGTAAACAGCTGTTTTTACATTTGCTCTTACCTTATCTGCAAACTCATTTGCCTGCTCTAACCACTCTTCTCTTTTATCAGATCCCATAATGTAACCTACTGCAGCACCCAATGCTACTCCAATTCCTAAACCTAACAATAATTTTGCTTCTGATTTCATAATTTGTGTATTTAAATAGTTTGTTTTCTGTATAACCCTTCAAATCTCAATAATCAAGGGTTCTATGATATTTAGAACGTTTTATATACAAAATTGTTTTAAGAAAGCCCAATTTAGATAATATGAAAAGGCATCAGCTTATTGATTCTCCAAATAGAGTAGCAGATGTAAAGCTGTTTATTTTAACCTTAACAAATTGTCCAATACGATGCCCTTTTCTATCAATGATTACCACTTTGTTTTGTTCATTCCTTCCAAATAGCTGATCGGTAGAACGTTTAGAGAAACCTTCAATTAGAATTTCAAACTCCTTGCCTACATCTTTTTCATTACTTTCGCGTGAAAGCTCCAGTTGCAAGTCGATAATTTCCTGAAGTCTTCTCGACTTAATATCCTCCGGTACATTGTCTTCAAGTTTTTTTGCAGCATAAGTGCCCGGTCTCTCAGAGTATTTAAACATAAAGGCAGAATCGAATCCAACTTCTCTCATCAAAGAAAGAGTCTCTTGATGATCCTCCTCCGTTTCAGAATGAAAACCGCACATAATGTCAGTCGACAAGCCACAGTTAGGTATATACTTCTTTATTGCTGAAATTCGTTCCAGATACCACTCTCTGTCATACCTCCTGTTCATCATTTTCATAATTCTTGAGCTGCCCGATTGAACAGGTAAATGTATATAATTACAAAGGTTCTTATATTTGGCTATTGTTTTTAGAGTATCATCATTCATGTCCCACGGATGCGAAGTAGTGAATCTTATTCTTATTTCAGGAGCTGCTTCAGCTACCATTGCAAGAAGATCATGAAAGCCAACCGTTGTGTCGTCATCTTTATATCGATATGAGTTTACATTTTGCCCAAGAAGTATCACCTCTCTGTATCCTTTTTCCTGCATATCACGAAGCTCGTTTAAAATACTTTCGGGTTCTCTGCTTCTTTCTCTACCGCGTGTAAACGGAACTATACAGTAAGTGCAAAACTTGTCGCATCCACGCATAATTGATATATATCCGGATATGTTGCTTCCGCTCATTTTCAGTGGAATCACATCCTTATATGTTTCGGTCTTTGATAACTCCACATTCATCGCTTTCTCACCCTGTTCTGCTGCACCAATAAGGTTGGGCAGGTCAAGGTAAGCATCCGGACCAACCACTACATCAACATTATGCTTATCTATTAAATCAGATTTTACCCTTTCGGCCATACAGCCTAAAACTCCAATAATTAGGCTGCTATTGGTTTTTCTTTTTATTGATTTGAAATAATCAAGTCGCTGTAGCACCTTTTGTTCTGCATTTTCCCTTATAGAACAAGTATTTACAAAAATTGCATCAGCATCTTTCTCGTTGTCAGTTAAATTATATCCATCCATCTCCATGATTGAAGCCACAACTTCTGAGTCTGCAGCATTCATCTGACAACCATACGTTTCTATATATAGTTTCTTATCTTTGATTTCTGAATTCATCATCTCTCTGTTTTAAAACTGTGATTAAACATTTTGGAGTAATTTCCGACAAAAAAGTTAAAAATACATTTTTAACAACCTAATGTTGTTTTATAGTCAATCTTGTCTTATTTTTGTCATAGGAAAAATAAAAATTTTTTCATAGTTAAGGTTTTGGTTAAATGTTCGAGAGTGGCTGTGAAGTTGCTCTCGATTTTTTTTGCCAAAACATGCATTAACAGATAAAAAATGATTATTTTTGTCCAAATGCAAAATTAATCAAATTATGGAAATAGGCGACCTAATTTATATAATCATTCTGGGACTTTTTATGATATTGGGATTTTTTAATGATTCCAAGAAGAAAAAAAATCAGCAAAAGCAAGAGCAGCAGCCAAGACCTCATACTTTCCACGATGAAGCAGATGATATAGACAGAGTACCAAAAAGAAGCACACCTCCTCCAATTTTAGTTGATTATGAAAGGAAAAACATATTGAAGAAGGAAAAAAATAAGGAGTACTTAGAGAAATGGGAAAGAGAAAAGCATAACAAAGAGGGAGAAGTAGTATTCCAGTCCTCAATGGATTTATTAACAGATTTCAGTAAAGAATCGTCTATTAAGAGCTCTAAGTATATTACAGAAGCGGACTTAATGTATGAGTCTGAACCAGAGATCAGCTCAATTGACATTGATGACCCCGACTCTCCCGAGATGCCCGAGATGCCCGAAAAAGACAGATATTTATTGCATCCGTTAGTAAGAGACTTGTTAGGAGAAAATAGCAGAGAAGAGCTAACGAAAGGAGTTTTATATAGTGAAATTCTACGCAAAAAATACTAGAATTACCTGTCCTTTTAAATTATAAATCAATAAAATAATAAATAGTAAAATCATTTAATATGGCTTTAAAGTATATAAGTGCTGCTGAGGCTGCATCTTTGGTAAAACATGATGATAATGTAGGCTTCAGTGGCTTCACTCATGCCGGTTGCCCAAAAGTAGTGCCGGTTGAAATTGCCAGGCGCGCAGAAGAGGAGCACTCAAAAGGTAACCCATTTAAGATTGGAGTTTTTACAGGTGCATCTACCGGAGACTCAATCGACGGTTCTCTAACCAGAGCTAATGCCATTAAATTTCGCACACCATATCAGACTAATAAAGATATGCGCGAAGCACTTAACCGAGGTGACTTCGATTATTTTGATCTTCATCTCTCACAGCTGGCACAAGAAATTAGATATGGCTTTTTGGGAAAGATAAATGTAGCAATAATTGAGGCGTGCGACGTAACAGAAAAAGGTGAAATAGTGCCGACTACAGGGGTAGGGATTACACCTACAATTGCACGATTAGCCGATATAGTTATCGTAGAACTTAACAAACAGGTTCCTACCAAACTTAGAGGTATTCACGATATGTATGAGCTGCAAGACCCTCCTAAACGTAGAGAAATACCTATCTATGAGGTTCAGAACCGTGTTGGTCTGGAGTATGTTAAAGTAAACCCTGAAAAAATATATGTTGTTGAAACGGATAAAGATGCTGAAGGAGGTGGCTTTGCTCCAATAGATGATGTAACATCAAGAATTGGCAATAATGTAGCAGAGTTTTTTGTTTCTGAAATTAAAGCAGGTAGAATTCCGCCACATTTCCTTCCCGTGCAGTCAGGAGTTGGTAATATAGCAAATGCAGTTCTTGGATCAATGGGTAGTAACCCCGGTATTCCAAGGTTTGAAGTATATACAGAGGTTATACAGGATGCTGTAATAGATATGATGCAGAAAGGAAGTATTTCGTTTGCAAGCGGATGTTCACTCACGGTAAGCAATGAGGTGCTGCATCAGTTTTACGATGATCTGGCATTTTTTAAAAATAAGCTTGTTTTAAGACCTACGGAAATATCCAATAATCCGGGGCTGGCAAGAAGATTGGGTATTATTTCTCTTAATACTGCTATTGAAGTTGATATCTTTGGTAACGTAAACTCAACCCATGTCAATGGAACAAAGATGATGAATGGTATCGGTGGTTCGGGAGATTTTACCCGTAACTCATATCTTTCTGTGTTCCTTACTCCTTCAACAGCTAAGCACGGTGCAATTAGCTGTATTGTACCAAAAGTAACTCACGAAGATCATAACGAACACTCTGTAAAGATTATTGTATCAGAGTACGGCGTTGCAGACCTGCGCGGAAAAGGGCCAAGAAATCGGGCAGTTGAAATCATTGAAAAATGTGCACACCCCGATTATCGTCCACTGCTTCACGAATATATCAACCGTGGAGTGAAGGGGCATATCCCACAGGATTTGTATAGTTGCTTTGCTTTCCATCATGCATTAAAAGAAACAGGTAG
>CAZYNA010000027.1:0-31681 GCA_964648775.1 uncultured Proteiniphilum sp.
TTCAGAGTGTAGCGAGAGGGGGACTTGAACCCCCGACCTCGTGATTATGAATCACGCGCTCTAACCAGCTGAGCTATCTCGCCCTCTTTACTTGTTGTTCAAAATCGAAGTGCAAAAGTAGTACAAGTTTTTTAATTCTGCAACAGATAATCTAAACAAAATTTCACTTAAGAGTTTTTGGATGGGGAAAGCATAGCAACTGTTTGGCTGTTTTGTTTGAAACCACAGTTTTTGATAGTAGTAATTTACAGATATATGTTGTAATTTTGCCTATTCACAAAAATAATTTAGAACAGACCAGAAGTGATTTATCCCGATAATTTTGAACAGAAAATAGATTTTCAGAAAATTCGTCAGCTCATTAAAGAACGTTGCCTGAGTTCATTAGGCGAGGAGAAAGCTGATGAGATGAAATTTTCCGACTCTTTTAATGAAATTCAAACGCTATTGTCGTTAACTGAAGAGTTTGTTCGTATTAAAGAAGAGGAGGATAATTTTCCATTAGAAAACTTCTACGATATGCGTTCTGTTTTAAAACGCATAAAAGTGATTGGGTCTTGGATAGAACAGAGTGCGCTATATGATTTTCGGCGATCACTTAATGCAATTAACCGAATTGCTTCTTTTCTTGTAAATGATGAGGATAGTGATCCTAAGTATCCGCATTTGCTTGAGTTAGCCAAAGATGTAATTACCTTTCCTGAAATAACTAAGAAGATTGATCAGCTTATTGATGGGTTCGGACAGATTAGAAATAATGCATCACCAAAGTTAGCTGAGATAAGAAGAGAGCTAACTTCTACAATGAGCGGTATTTCTAAGAGTTTAAATTCAATTCTACGTAAAGCACAGTCGGAAGGGTATGTAGATAAAGACGTTTCTCCAAGTATGCGCGACGGTAGGTTGGTGATCCCTGTTAATCCTTCTCATAAAAGGAAGATAAAAGGAATTGTTCACGATGAATCTTCTTCCGGAAAGACTGTTTTTATTGAGCCTTCGGAGGTTGTTGAAGCAAATAATAGAATACGAGAACTGGAAAGTGATGAGCGGAGAGAGATTATTAAAATTCTGACTGAGTTCTCGGATTACTTGCGACCACTTATTCCTGATTTGCTGGAATCGTATGATTTTCTTGCTCAGATTGATTTTATTCATGCAAAGGCCTCATTTGCACTTTATATAGGTGGAATTAAACCCGCAATGGAAGATACACAGCTAATCGACTGGGTGCATGCGGTTCATCCTTTGCTTGATATAACACTTAAGCGGCAGAACAGGAAACTTGTACCGCTTGATATCACTTTAGAAAACGAGAATAGACTTCTAGTTATTTCAGGGCCAAACGCCGGTGGTAAGTCGGTTTGCCTCAAAACCGTAGGCCTATTACAGTATATGGTTCAGTGCGGTTTGTTAATACCGCTGAAGGAAAACTCAAACGTTGGGGTTTTTAGTGATATTTTTATTGATATAGGTGATGAGCAGTCAATTGAGAACGATTTGTCAACGTATAGTTCGCACCTTGTTAACATGAAGTTTTTTGAGAAACATTGTAATGATAAGTCACTATTGCTTATTGATGAGTTTGGAAGCGGTACTGAACCCCAGATTGGTGCGGCTATTGCTGAGGCTTTGCTGGATAGATTTAATAGTAAGAAATCGTTTGGTGTTATAACTACCCATTATCAAAACCTTAAGCATTTTGCTAATGAGCATGAGGGTGTGGTAAACGGGGCAATGTTGTTTGACAGGCATGAGATGCGACCGCTTTTCCAGCTTTCTATTGGTAATCCGGGAAGTTCGTTTGCAGTTGAGATTGCAAGAACTATCGGTCTCCCCGAAGATGTAATTGCTGATGCTTCGGAGATTGTGGGTAGCGATTACATCAATATGGATAAATATCTTCAGGATATCGCAAGAGATAAAAGATATTGGAGTCGCAAGCGTGACGAAATAAGGCGCGAGCGCAAACGATTGGGAGAAGTGTCAGAAAAGTATGAGTCTGATTTGGATGATATCAATCGTCAAAAAAAAGAAATACTTGCAGATGCTAAAAAGCAGGCAGAGCAATTACTTGCCGAAAGCAATGCACGAATAGAAAATACCATACGCGAAATCAGAGAAACTGAAGCAGATAAAGAAATTACAAAGCAGTTAAGGAAAGATTTAGGTAGGTTTAAAGAAAAGATTGATTCAATAGACTCTACGCCTAATGTTGGCAAAGAAAAGAAGAGCAGAAAGAAGATTAAAGAAATGCCTCAAAAGAGCGTGACCCCGAGTAAAGCACTCAAAGTCGGAGATTCAGTCAGAATTAAAGGTCAGAGCTCCATCGGAGAGATAATTGAAATATCAGGAAAAAAAGCAACTGTTGTCTTTGGCATGATAAAATCCACTGTAGATGTTTTTAAACTTGAGAGTGTAAGCAATAATCAGATAAAGAGAGAGCAAAAAGCGTCTAATACACGAGATATTTTGCATGACAGAAAACTTAACTTTAAACAAGATATTGATGTAAGAGGCATGAGAGGTGACGAAGCATTACAGGCTGTAATGTATTATATTGACGATGCCATACAATTAGGTGTGTCAAGAGTGAGGGTGCTTCACGGTACCGGAACGGGTGCTTTGCGACAGGTTATAAGGGAATATCTTAGAACAGTTAACGGAGTGTTAAATTTCCAGGATGAGCATGTTCAATTTGGAGGTGCAGGCATTACTGTAATTGACTTTGAGTGAATTTTATGTATTTATAAAATTTGATAGCAACTTGGGGTTGTTACATTTAATTTTTTTTATCTTTGTGCTCAATATTAAATTTGTGATAAAAGTTAACAATTAAACCTCATTCAATGGTAAAATTTTCTAAACCTTTCTGGATAGCAAATATAGTTGAGCTTCTGGAGCGTCTGGCGTATTATGCAGTTTTTATAGTTATAACTCTCTATTTATCTAATGTATGGGGTTTTAGTGATATAGAGGCAGGAGTAATTGCCGGAATCTTTTCAGCTTCTCTTTATTTACTTCCACTTTTTGCTGGTGCATATGCCGATAAAATTGGTTTTCGTAAAGCGATAATACTTGCATTTGCACTGCTCACAATTGGATATGCCGGACTGGGAATCCTTCCTACAATGCTTGAGAGTGCAGGACTGGTTAATTACGAAATGACAACCACCTATACAGGTATTCAGGAGAGCTATTTGAGATGGTCGATAGTTGCACCTCTTATTCTTTTGGTAATTGGTGGAGCATTTATAAAATCGGTAATTTCTGGTACGGTAGCACGTGAAACCACGCCCGAAAACAGAGCAAGAGGGTACTCTATATTCTATATGATGGTTAATATTGGCGCATTTACAGGAAAGACCGTTGTTGACCCACTAAGAAGAAGTATGGGCGACCAGGGGTTGGTTTACCTAAATTACTTTTCTGCGGCAATGACTCTAATCGCTCTTATTGCCGTTTATTTCTTTTATAAATCTGTTAAAACTGAAGGTGAAGGCAAAAGCTTCAGAGAAATTGGACAATCGTTTGTTAAGGTTATCACTAATGTGAGGCTGTTGCTACTGATTATCATTGTTAGTGGGTTCTGGATGATACAGAGTCAGATGTATGCTACAATGCCTAAATTTGTTATAAGACTCATAGGTGAAGGTGCTTCCCCCGGATGGTATGCCAACGTGAATCCCCTGGTTGTATTTTTATGTGTTAATTTTGTAACATCGTTAATGAAAAAACGAACAGCCATTTCCTCTATGATGGTAGGTATGCTGATAATTCCGTTTTCGGCACTTGTAATGTCATTTGGAAATCAGCTTGGAGATGCTTATATTCTAGGGATGCATCCTGTTGCATTTATGATGATTATAGGTATTGCAATGCAGGCACTTGCAGAATGTTTTATATCCCCACGTTATTTAGAGTACTTTTCACTGCAAGCACCAAAAGGAGAGGAGGGATTGTATTTAGGATTTAGCCATTTGCATTCGTTTTTCTCATTCCTTTTTGCATTCGGACTGTCAGGGTTCTTATTAGATAAATATTGCCCTGATCCACGCTTGTTTACTAACGATGCTGGAGTGCTAGATACGGTGAGCTATGCTGCTGCCACTCAAAATGCACACTATATATGGTATGTGTTTGTTGGAATTGGCTTTATATCAGCCATTGCACTGTTTATTTATGGTCGCATCAATAAAGATATTGATAATAACAAAGTAAAATCTTCGGTTTAAATATTTATTCCATTTAAACTTGTAACTTTACTAAATGTTATATCATATAGGAAATATGTAATAAAATCAATAAGAAGTATGAAATTAGATTTAAGTTCAAAAATCACTCTTGAACGGGTCTCAAAGAAGTATTACAGACCTGAAAATGATTTCGAAGAGTATAACCTTGCCAGGTATGAAAAACTACCTATAGCAATTTATGAAGAGTCTGATAGGGCTGCAGTAAAAATAGCAAATGACATCTCTAAGGATATTTTAAAAAAGCAAAGTGAAGGAAAGCAGTATGTGCTCGGTATAAGTGGTGGTGTGTCTCCACTTCCTGTATATGAAAAACTGGTAAAGAAGCACAAAGAGGAAGGATTAAGTTTTAAGAATGTAGTTGTTTTTAATACTTATGAATTCTACCCTGTTTTAGATTTTGCATTCAGCAACCTACAGATGCTGAAAGATGTATTTCTAGATAAAGTTGATATTGCTCCGGAAAACATATATTCACCTGATGCTACAATAGAGAAAGATTTAATTGCAGAGAATTGCGAGGCATATGAAAATAATCTTAAGAGCTTTGGTGGTCTGGATTTTCTTTTGCTTGGCTTAGGAAGTAAAGGCAATGTTGGATTTAATATGCCGGGAAGTGGTTTACATTCTGAAACCCGACTTGTTCTGCTTGATGGTGACTCAAGAAAGGATATATCAAGAAACTTTGGCTCGTTGGATAAAGTTCCTGTAAGTGCAATTACTATTGGTCTTTCTGACATGATGGATGCTAAAAAGATTGCGTTGATTGCATGGAGTGAGCAGAAGGCATTAAGTATCAAAGATATTGTTGAGGGGCCTGTAACAGATATGGTTCCCGGTTCTGTATTGCAGACTCATGATGATACTAAGGTGTATATTGATTTGTCGGCAGCATCAGAGCTTACACGTATTAGTCGCCCGTGGTTAGTAACCAACTGCGAGTGGGATAGTAAATTGATACGCAGAGCTATTGTATGGTTATGTGAAGTAGTAAACAAACCTATTCTCAAGCTTACGAATAAAGATTATAATGATAATGGGTTAAGCGAACTTATTACTCTTTACGGTTCAGCATATAATGTAAACATAAAGATATTCAACGATCTTCAGCATACAATTACAGGATGGCCGGGAGGTAAACCGGATGCCGATGACACTAATCGTCCTGAAAGAGCAACTCCTTACCCAAAGAAAGTAATTATATTCAGTCCACACCCCGATGATGATGTTATTTCGATGGGTGGAACGTTTCAACGACTTGTTAATCAGGGGCATGATGTGCATGTGGCTTATCAAACATCAGGAAATATTGCTGTAGGAGATGAAGAGGTTATTAGATATATATCTGTAATGAAGAATATTGCTGATAAATTTGATTCGGATAACACGCAGCTATATGATAAATTTGAGGAAATCAATAACTACCTAATTCATGAAAAGACAAAAGAGGATCTGGATACACCTGATATTCTTTATATAAAAGGTAGAATAAGACGTGAAGAAGCTCGTTCGGCATGCAGATACGTTGGACTTCCTGAAGAGAATGTTCACTTCCTTGATTTGCCATTCTATGAAACAGGTAAAATTAAGAAAAATCCTATATCTGAGGATGATGTAATTATTGTAAAAGACTTTATTGAATCTATTAAACCTCACCAAATGTATGTTGCCGGCGATTTAGCAGACCCGCATGGAACTCATAAAGTTTGTCTGGATGCCATTCTTGCAGCAGTAGACATTATGAAAGATGATGAGTGGTATAAAGACTGTAGAGTATGGATGTATCGTGGAGCATGGGCAGAGTGGGAGATTGACCATATTGAGATGGCAGTACCTCTTTCTCCGGAAGAACTTCGTCAGAAGAGAAACTCAATATTAAAACATCAATCTCAAATGGAAAGTGCTCCTTTTCTGGGAGACGATGAGAGGCTGTTTTGGCAGCGTTCTGAAGACAGAAACCGTGCAACTGCAGATATGTACTGGAGACTTGGACTCGCTTCGTATGAGGCTATAGAAGCATTTGTGGAGTATATTCCGGTTAGATAGTTTCAGTATTTTTAGATATAAATGGAGAGGCGTTTTTTTTGTCTCTCCATTTTTTTTATCTGAATGTTAAAGTAAAGATGTATAAATGTTAGCTTGTGAAAAAATAATCATGTTAATAAAACTCTAAAATAACAATGATAGAATGTGAAATTAAAAAAAAATGTTGTATATTGTGGAACTCATACAATACGACAGATGACACAGGAAAAATTCCATATTGAGTTTCTTATGGGAAACGCCACTCAAAATAGCTTGTGGCGCATGATTAGTCAGATAGACGGACTTTCGGAGTGGTTTGCTGAAGAGGTGGAAATGGACGAAACAGAGTCTGTTTACACATTTTGGTGGGGTAAGTCTAATAATAAGGCTGAAATAGTGTGTTCTAAGCCTCAATCTTCAATCAGATACAGATGGATTGATGAAGATAATGAAGATATTTATTTTGAGTTCAGATTAAGAAAACTTGAGCTTTCGGGCGACTTAACACTTGAAATAACCGACTTCTCAGAGCCTGATGAAAAGGGAGATGCAATAAGACTGTGGGAATCGCAAATAGAAGACATGAAACGTAGACTGGGAGTATAAGTTAGCCTTTAACCATCTTTACACAGAAGAATCCACAATTCTAATTCCGTTTTTATTATCTTTGTATTTATTTAAAACGATTCTCTTTTAGCTTATTGATGAGAAATAAATTCCACATAAAAAGATTATACGGTTATATTCTAACAACCTTCATACCGGTTTTCTTAATGACTTTTGCTATATGTCTGTTTCTTGTATTGATGCAGTTCTTGTGGAAATATGTAGAGGATTTTGTTGGTAAAGGTCTTGGGCTCGACGTACTGGGAGAGATGTTTATGCTTGCAGCACTTAGTCTTATACCAATGGCACTACCGCTTTCTATACTTTTGGCGTCGTTAATGGTGTTCGGCAATATGGGCGAGAATCTCGAATTGCTGGCAATTAAGTCTGCCGGAATTCCTCTTCTCAAAATAATGAAACCTCTTATAATATTTGTTTTCTTTATCAGTACAGGAGCTTTCTTCTTTCAAAATAATGCATTACCCGTAATCAATACTAAATTCTATACATTACTCATATCTATACGTCAGGCTTCACCTGAGCTGGAAATTCCTGAAGGTGTATTTTACAAAGATATTCCCGGATATAATTTATATGTCGAAAAAAAGGATCAGAAAACAGGGATGCTTTATGATGTTTTAATCTATGATATTGCAAGCGGATTTAATAATATGGCTGTAATTGTTGCCGACTCAGCAGAAATGAGTTCAACAGATGATAAAACGATGCTCATATTCACCATGTACAGTGGTCAGCAGTTTCAGAATTACAACCAGGGAAACAATGTAAGATATAATCAGGATTTTGTTCCTTATTCAAGAGAGAGCTTTGACACCAAAACTATGATGGTATCTTTTGATGCCAATTTTGACAGAATTGATGAGGGTGTTATTGAAGGAAGTTCAACCAGCAATTATGTTTCTAAAAACCTTTCGCAGCTTGGAGTCTCAATTGACTCAATGTCTTTAATACTGGATAGTGTAAATCTGGTCGACAGGAAAATGATGAAGAGCCATTCTTTTCTCTCTTTCCGAAATAGTTATCCAGCAGAACAAAAAGATTCTATCATTGCTCTTTCTACTGCAAGTAACGCAATTGTTCCGTCGCCTGACTCTCTTTTGTACTCTAAAAGCTTAAGTGAACAATCGAGTATATTTCAAAACGCACATACTAAGGCAGATAATAATAGCAATGAATTTCTTTTCAGATCATTAAATAAAACAACAACACAGAAAACTATAAATAGACACTGGGTCGAATGGCACAGGAAATTCACAATTCCATTTACCTGTTTAATATTCTTCTTTATTGGAGCTCCTTTGGGGTCAATTGTTAGAAAAGGCGGACTTGGAACTCCTATTGTAATATCAGTGTTTTTATTTATTATCTACTATATCTTAGAAAATGTAGGTTATAAAATGACGCGTGACGGAGTTTGGATGCATTGGTTTGGAATGTGGTTTAGTTCACTGATTCTTCTGCCTATTGGTGTATTTCTGACCTATAAGGCAATGAATGATTCCGTTATCATGAATGCTGACACTTATATTAATTTCTTCAAAAAAATATTATTTATAACAGAAAAAAGAAGATATCCAATTAAAAGTGTTATTATAGAAAAACCTGATTATAAAGAAATATCAAAAGGTTTATTCAAGGTGTCTGAGAAAATAGATACTTTTAATGAAAAGTATAAACATTTGACTTACAAAGCTTACTGGACTAATGTTGAATATGATAGTGATCTTAAGTCGATCAAACTTACATTAGATAGTGTACTTAATCAGCTATCTAACTCAAGAAAGCATCATGAATTAGCAAAGGCAGAAGAGTTTCCTGTACTTTTAAGTAATGTGAGACTAATAAAAGCTAATTCTAAACTAGCAATATTTTGTATGTACTTTTTTCCTGTCGGTTTAATTTTTAGACTACTTTTTATTCCGTTGGATATCAGGATAAAAAAGGATCTGAAAAATACGCAAAAGCTGATTGGTGAATTGAATGATTTATTGAATAATTATTAATATGGAAGAGAAAATTATATTAGACTCAATAGAGGAGGCAATTGAAGAAATTAGAAAAGGTAATTTCATTATAGTTGTTGACGATGAGGATAGGGAAAATGAAGGCGATTTGGTTATCGCAGCCGAGTGTATAACTCCCGATAAAGTAAACTTTATGGAGACGTATGCAAGAGGGTTAATATGTGCACCTGTAACTAAAGAGCGCTCAGAGGAGCTTGATTTACCTATGATGGTTACTAATAACACATCCGTTCATGCAACTCCTTTCACTGTTTCTATCGACTTGCTTACTCACGGCTGCACTACCGGTATTTCGGCATACGACAGAGCTCAAACAATTTTAGCTTTAACAAGAGAGGAGACCGCTCCCGAGGATTTTGGAAGACCCGGACATATTTTCCCATTACGTGCACAAACAAAAGGTGTATTACGAAGAGCCGGGCATACAGAAGCAACCATCGATTTTGCGAGACTTGCAGGATTGTATCCGGCAGGGGCACTTGCTGAAATAAAGAATGAAGATGGTTCAATGGCCAGACTACCCGAATTAATGGAAATGGCTAAGAAGTTTAATCTGAAAATAGTATCAGTTGCAGATTTAATTAAATACAGACTACAAACGGAGTCTCTTATCGAGAGAGGGGCTTCGGTGCAACTTCCTACTGAATATGGTGACTTCAAGATGATTCCTTTCTTGCAAAAATCAAACGGACAAGAGCATGTTGCTCTTATTAAAGGTGAATGGGAAGAGGATGAGCCAATTTTGGTAAGGGTACATTCTTCTTGTGTAACCGGTGATATATTCGGATCTATGAGATGTGAATGCGGTGAACAGTTGCATAAGGCGCTGGAGCTGATTGAAAAGGAGAATAGGGGTGTTCTTGTTTATCTTAATCAGGAAGGTAGAGGCATAGGTCTAATGGCAAAAGCTGAAGCTTACAAGCTTCAGGAAGAAGGGTTGGACACTGTTGATGCTAATCTTCATTTGGGTTATCAGGCAGATGAGAGGGATTATGGAGTAGGTGCGCAAATTCTACGTAGTTTGGATGTTAAGAATATGCGATTGATGACTAATAACCCTAAAAAACGTATCGGCTTGGAGTCGTACGGACTAAAAGTAGTTGAGAATGTTCCTTTGGAAGTAACTCCTAATAAATACAACCATTTTTACATGGAAACTAAAAAGAAAAAGATGGGGCATGTGCTGAGGAATGTTAAATGATAGCATTATAATATGAGTAATAAAATAAAAGTTCTATGGTTTAGTGGTGCTTATTTTACAGATAAGAAACCTGATGCCACCGGTACCTGGCTTCATTCAATGGCAAATGAATTGTTGAAATCGGGCGAAATAGATCTTTATAATATTACTCAATCAAATACATCTGAAACAAAAAGAGAAGATTATTTATCAATTGGCCAATGGTTGATTCCTGTTTCTAAATTGAATAAAAAAGGTTTACCTAAAAAGAATATTATCGGAGATATTCAACAGATTATAAGTGAAGTCAGACCTGATATAATTCATGTTTGGGGAACAGAAACCTACTGGGGATTGCTTACTGCCAGAAATATAATTAAAGGAAAGGCTCTGTTGGAAATACAGGGACTAAAGTTTGAAATTGAGAAGTATTTTTATTCCGGTATGTCAGCAAAGGAGTTAGTTTCTTCAATAGGCCTGAGAGAGCTAATAAAACCTTCAGACTCAATCTTCCGTCAAAAAGCAGCATTTAAAAAATGGGGGCAATTTGAGAAAGAGATAATAAAGAATCATCAATTAATTACCACTCAATCAAACTGGGTTAGGAGTCATGTCAGAGAGATAAACGAAAAAGCCAGACTGTTTAAAACTAAAATGGTTTTAAGGGATGAGTTTGTTTATGCAGATAAATGGATTTATGAAAACATTACGCCATATACTATTTTCACAACATTTTCTTCCATAGTTTCTTATAAAGGATTACATGTTTTATTAAGAGCTATTTCTGTATTAAAGAAGGAGTTCCCTGATATTAAATTAATTATTGGAGGCGATGTTGGTAGGAAAGGTATATTTGGATATGGGTATCTTAAATGGATTCAAAAAGAGATAAATAGATTAGATATTGAAGGTAATACAGTATGGGCCGGACCTCTTAAAGCCGAAGAAATTGTAAATTATTTACAAAGCTCACACGTTGCAGTAATCTCCTCCTTTGTTGAGAGTTACTGTATGGCACTTGATGAGGCGTTGCACGTTGGCACTCCAACTGTAGCTTCTTTTGCCGGAGCGATGCCTGAATTAGGAAAGCATAAGGAAACAGTTTACTATTACCAACCTAATGATCATGTATTGTGTGCAGATGCAATAAGATCTTATCTTACTGATAAAGAGTTTGCTGAAAAAATCTCTTTAAATGCTTATAATAGTAAGAGAGAAAAAATCTCTACAGCTGATATTCAGATTGATATCTATAAAGAGGTACTTAAATTTGTTGAAGATTAAACTGCTGACGTATAAATGACTGATTTAATGATTCTTATTTACCTGTTAATAGGGGTGGTTGCCGGAGGTATATTATCATGGATAATATCTTCGTTAAACTTTAAGTCGAAAACAGTAGCCAAACAGGATTTCGAATCATTGTCAGACTACAACTATTCTCTGAAAAGCGACTTGAATGTAGCCAGATCAAGACTAACGGATGCCGAAGAATTAATTATTCAATATAAAAATGAGATTAACAGGTTAACAGAAAAGGTAGGTACCTTCACTCAACAATTAGCAACTGCTGATGCCGAAAACAGGTTGTTGCATGAAAAGCTGGAGACTCAGAAAAAGGATATTGTTGATATGCATAAACAGTTTAATCTTGAATTTGAGAATATAGCTTCAAAGATTCTTGAAGAGAAAACAGAGAAGTTTACTAATCTCAACAAGGTAAATCTCGATAGTATATTAAAGCCTTTTGGAGATAATATCGACTCATTCAGAAAGAAGGTTGAGGAGATTTATATAAGCGAATCCAAAGAGCGCTTTTCACTGGGCAAGGAATTAAAGAGCCTTCAAGAAATGAATGACCGACTTAGTAATGAGGCTAATAATCTAACTAATGCTCTAAAGGGAAATTCTAAAACTCAAGGAGATTGGGGACAGATGATTCTTGAGAATATACTGGAGCGGTCGGGACTGGTTAAAGGTCGCGAATATTTCGTACAGGAATTTCTTAAAGATGATGATGGAAATTATCACGTTAATGAGTTGGGTACAAGAATGCAGCCAGATGTTATTATCGTTTATCCCGACGAAAGGAAAGTTATACTCGACTCAAAAGTATCTCTTACAGCGTATTCAAATTATATTGGTACGGATAATACTGAAGAACAGGATGAATATATAAAAAGTCACCTTCGTTCAGTAAAACGTCATATTGATGATTTAAGCAAAAAAAGGTATCAGGACTATGCTGTTTCATTAGATTTCGTAATGATGTTTATCCCTAATGAACCAGCTTACCTTTTAGCTTTGCAGCATGACGAAACGTTGTGGCAGTATGCTTATGACAAGAAGATACTCCTGATTAGTCCAACCAACCTGATTGCTGCCCTAAAGCTGATAGTTGATTTATGGAAGCGTGAATATCAAAACCGCAATGCAATGGAGATTGCAAAAAGAGGAGCTGCACTATACGATAAGTTTGTGAGTTTTGTTGCATCGCTAAATGAAATAGGAACTCATATAGACAGAGCTAAAAGGAGTTACGACAGTGCACACGGTCAATTAGCCCAAGGAAGAGGAAACCTTGTGGGACAGGCTGAAAAACTGAGAGAATTAGGAGTTAAATCCAAAAGATCGCTACCATCTTCTTTATTGGAAGAAAGCAATAATATTGAAAATTGATTAGAATTACAAGAACTAAATATTTATAATATGTATGGAAAAATAAAAGAGCACCTGCAAACAGAATTGAAGAACATAGAGGAGGCAGGTCTCTATAAAAATGAAAGAATTATTGTTACGCCGCAGAGAGCAAAAATTAAGGTTGATTCCGGGCAAGAGGTGTTAAACTTTTGTGCAAATAACTATTTGGGATTATCAGATAACCCACGATTAATTGAAGCAGCCAAGAAAGCATTAGATGAAAGAGGCTATGGCATGTCATCAGTTAGGTTTATTTGTGGTACGCAAGATTATCATAAAGAATTGGAGAAAGTTATTAGTGAATTCTTCAATACCGATGATACTATTTTATATGCTTCATGTTTTGATGCTAACGGTGGTTTTTTTGAGCCATTATTCACTGAAGAGGATGCAATTATTTCCGATTCATTAAATCATGCTTCAATAATCGACGGGGTCAGATTATGTAAGGCTAAACGTTATCGTTATGCTAATGCCGACATGGCTGATCTGGAGGAAAAGCTTAAAGAAGCTCAGGCGCAAAGGTTCCGTATAATTGTTACTGACGGAGTGTTTTCAATGGATGGTAATGTTGTACCTCTCGACAAAGTAATGGAACTTGCCAAAAAATATGATGCACTTGTCATGGTGGACGAGAGTCACTCGGCAGGTGTAGTTGGAAAAACCGGCAAGGGGGTTACTGAACTGTTTAACGTAATTGGAGAAGTTGATGTTATCACAGGAACACTTGGTAAGGCATTTGGAGGTGCAATTGGCGGATTTACAACCGGTCGACAGGAGATTATTGATATGCTTCGTCAAAGATCGAGACCTTATCTTTTCTCAAATTCAATTCCTCCTTTAGTAGCTGCATCCGGAGTTGAAGCTTTCCATATTTTAGAAGAGTCTAATGATCTTCAGGATAAGTTACATGAGAATGTTGATTACTTTATCTCAAAAATGAAGGAAGCTAAGTTTGATATAAAGCCTACACAGTCGGCAATATGTGCTGTAATGCTTTATGATGCTAAACTTTCACAGCAATTTGCTGAAGAGCTGCTCGATGAGGGGATTTATGTAATTGGATTTTACTATCCAGTGGTTCCTAAAGATGAAGCACGTATCAGAGTTCAGCTATCTGCAGGACATAATCGTGAGCAACTTGATAAAGCAATTGAGGCATTTATCAAAGTTGGTAAAAAACTAAAAGTTATTGAGTAATATTTAAAAACCTGTAATTTAAAACAAATATATGAAAGCATTAGTAAAATTACGTCCGGAAAAAGGTATCTGGATGGAAGAAGTGCCTATTCCTTCAATTGGAGTGAATGATGTACTTATCAAAATTAAAAAAACCTCTATTTGTGGCACAGATCTACATATTTATAAGTGGGATGACTGGTCGCAGAATACAATCAAAACCCCTATGGTTGTTGGTCACGAGTATGTAGGCGAAATTGTTGATATGGGCAGTGGTGTTCAAAACTATAAGATTGGAGACCGTGTAACAGGTGAAGGTCATATTGCTTGCGGGCATTGCCGTAACTGTCGCAGAGGTAAGTTGCATGTATGCGAGAACACAATTGGGGTAGGGGTTAACCGTGATGGTTCATTTGCAGAGTACCTATCTTTGCCGGCAGCAAATGTTGTTAAGCTTGATCCAAGGATTCCTGACGAAATTGCTTCTATTATGGATCCATTTGGAAATGCTGCACATACAGCCTTGTCTTTTCCTTTAATTGCTGAAGATGTGCTTATTACGGGGGCCGGACTTATAGGAAGCATGGCTACTGCAATTTGTAAGTTTGCCGGTGCGCGCTACATTGTTGTTAGCGATTTAAGCGATTATAGACTTGAAATTGCTAAGAAAATGGGCGCAACTGTTACTGTTAATCCTTCAAAAGGAGAGACTGTTGCGCAGGCGGTAGAAAAGCTTGGAATGAGAGGATTCGATGTTGGTCTTGAAATGTCTGGTGCACCTGCGGGTTTCAACGAAATGATTGATAATATGTATAACGGATCCAAAATATCCCTATTGGGGATATTGCCTAACAATACTACGGTAGATTGGAATAAGATTATCTTCAAAGCACTAACAATAAAAGGTATTTATGGTCGCGAAATGTGGGAGACCTGGTATCAGATGGAGCAAATGATAATAAGTGGAATTGATCTTTCACCAATTATCACTCACAGGTTCGGTATTGAGGATTTCCAGAAAGGATTTGATGTTATGGAGAGTGGTAATTGTGGTAAAGTTATATTAAGCTGGGATTAGTTTCCCGGTCTTAACTTCAATAAATTTACTGCTTTTTCAACTAGATTTATTTTGCTTAAAATAGATGGTTCTTTGCTTTGTTCAATCTCTTGTTCAGATTCTATGGGATAGGCATAATCATCTATTAAATTTACATTTTCTATGCTCCAGTTATTTAATGAAACTACTTCGCCAAGGAGTAGTTTCATTTGATTTGAAGCAATTTTAAGCAGATCACTCTGGAGTGCTGATTTTTTAACCTGATCTTTTGCGAGGTACTGAATTTCTTGTAAATCCTTTCTGCCAATAAAGTTAAACAGATCATCTTCAAAATAGTAATAGTTGAAGTCGGTTTCAAGTGATAGAATTTCAGGTTTAGGGAATTCAATCAGCCTTATAACCTTCTTATCTTCGTCAACCTCCCATCTGCAATTATTAATATCGTAGCCAATCATCACTTTAGCCTTAACGATAACCAATGCCTTCTTTGTTGAGGGTATTACCTTCAGAAGCTTCTTGGTGTTTTCATAATTAAATATCTCATTCATCTGCCCTTCGGCAACTACAATCTTGAAAACTCTCTTAATACTTTCAATAACAGTATGAGACGACGTCTTAATAGATGCTTCTGCTTTTCTTGCACTTCTTAACTGTAAAAACAGATAGGTAATAATTATACCCAAAATAAGTCCGAAAATTAAAATCCCGGCAATATTCCCGCTACTTGTGTAATTTGGTCTGAAAAATGTTTTATAAACAAAACCAACAAGCAACAACAATACAATTGATGATGCAATTATTACTATATTTCTTTTTAAGTTTCTTGTCATCTTATTTTTGTTACAAAAAGCAAAAATAGTAATAATGATTAGATTATTGAGTCCAATTTGTTTTAAAACTTTTTTATCACCAATTATGTTGTAATACAATATGATATATCGGGGAATAAACAGACAACAATAACAGAATAGAGTTTTAAATATGAAAGAGCTTATAATTTTACGTCACGGAAAAGCAGATCCGGACAGATTCACAAAAGATGACTACGACCGTGAATTAACAGATCGTGGCAAAAGAAATTCTTTTGATATGGGTAGTTTTATACTAAATAAAAATGGAGTTCCCGATTTAATTTTAAGCTCATCTGCTAAAAGAGCCCACGAAACTGCATTGCTTGCAGCAAAAGGTATCGGGTATCTTGCTGAGGAGGTTGTTGCCGACAGAGATCTTTATTTTGCTCCGCCACGCTGGATAATGAACGTTATATCTAAATTAGATGATGACATAAACAGTTGCATTTTTGTTGGGCATAACCCCGGATTAACCGATTTAATAAACTCTCTAGGTGTTAATTTAGACAATCTGCCAACTGCTTCGGCAGTATGTTTTCAATTTAAAATAGCCTCCTGGGCAGATATTTCTACCGAAGAGGCCAATTTTATATGGTTTAAAGCTGCAAGAGAGCTATGAACTTATCTTATTGTTTAGCTGAAGTTTGAGAATAGTAGCCATGCTACAATCAATGTAAGTATAACATTAAAGGTTTGTGCTGTTAAAAACGACCAGATATACCTTGCATTCTCTTTCTTAAAGATATAACGGAAATCTGTTTCAAGTCCGATACAGATAAAAGCAAGTGAAAACAGTAAATTTCTTGGGCCTCTGTTTGCTACACGCGATAACTCCTTACCTGTTTCCATATCAAATGCAAAACTAAATACTAACGAAGCAATCAGGAATCCAAGCACAAATTTAGGGAATCTGTCCCAAAGCACAGATCCACTTGGTCTGATTTCGTTGTTGGTGCCTCTGTACGACCAGTAGATTGAAATTACGAAAGCTGCAACACCAAGTAGTACGTTTTGCGCCGACTTAATAATAACGCTATATTGCTCTGCCGTTTCACCAATAAATTTACCCGAAGCAACTACTGCTGCTGTGGTGTCTATTGTACCGCCCAGCCATGCACCGGCTACTTCCTGACTTAATCCTATCCAATTAGAAAGATATGGAAGAAGGTACATCATCGGTATTGCTACAATCAGAACTAATGAAATAACGAACGATAGCTTCTTAGGATCTCCCTTAATTGCACCACTGGTAGCAATTGCAGCAGAAACCCCGCATATCGAAACAGAACTCGAAAGCAGCATCGACATCTCTTTATCTATCTTAAATATTTTAGTTGATACCCAGAAACTGAAGTACCATACACCAAGAACCACAATCAGTGCCTGCACCATTCCAAGTGCACCGGCTCTCATTATTTCATTAAATAGTATAGAGCTGCCTAAGATAACCAATCCGGCTTTTATATAATATTCACTTCTAACTGCAGGAGCCAGCCACTTAGGGAGGCCGATCGTGTTTCTAATTAATAATCCAATTAGCACAGCAAAGAAAACAGATTCAAGTCCAATGGTTTTAATCGCCGAAAGTCCCGCAATATAATTGGCAAGCTGAGCAAGAGCATATATTACAACAAAGGAGATTAAGAAACCTCCTTTATCTTTATTACCCATAAATAAATAACCAAAATATGCCAACACAGCAATTATTACCGACATATATATATTGTTCTGTATAACTGAAGGTATAAGCACAACTAAAATCAGGATTGCTATACCTATTAATGTGGCAACCCAATCTTCACTTCTAATTGATTTAAACATAATTCCAACAAGTAGTTTTCCTAAAAAGGATAAAATGAATTTCTAATAAGACTTTTTAATTAGCGACAAAAATATAAATAATTTACTGATTATTGAGCATTTTGCAACTATTCTTTTGTTTTAATAATCGTGCTGATGGTTTATAACTATTGGTTGGTCGATAAAATATGTTGGTTTGTCTATTTTTTTTGCATTTAGGATGCCCGATAATTAATTTTGATGCCAATATATGAATTAATCACAGAAATAATAGAGAATTATTTATAATGAAAAAAAGAAATCTTTTAACATTGGCTCTTATCTTTATATTCACTGTAGCCGTTCAATCACAATCCGGAGGTAGTATTTCCGGTAAATTGATAGATGAGGATACAGAAGAGACAATTCCCTTGGCAACTGTAAGAGTTTTACAACAATCCGATAGTACACTCGTTGCCGGTAAAGCATCTGATACAGATGGCAAATTCTCAATACCGGTTCGCAACGGATCATATATTGTTCATATTTCTTTTATTGGATATAATGATGAATATCGTGATGTAAGTGTCACTTCATCAACTCCGTCTGTTAATTTAGGAAATGTGTTAATTGGTACCGATAACATACTTTTGTCTGAAACAGTTGTAACTGCCAAGGCGCCCGAAATAACTGTAAGAGGGGATACATTGGAGTATAATGCCGACTCATATAAAGTAACTGAAAGTGCTGTTGTTGAAGATCTTTTGAAAAAGATGCCCGGTGTAGAGATTGATACTGAGGGAAATATCACCGTTAATGGAAAGGCAATAACCAAAATACTTGTAGATGGTGAAGAGTTTTTTAGTGACGATCCGAAAGTGGCCTCTAAAAACCTACCTGCTCAGATGGTAGATAAGCTTCAAGTGCTTGAAAGAAGAACTGAGATGGCGCAAATGACAGGTTTCGATGATGGAGAAGAGGAGAATGTGATTAACCTCACAGTAAGGCCGGGCATGAAAGAAGGTTTGTTTGGAAATGCATTTGCCGGATATGGAAGTCAGGAGAGATATGAGGCTAACGGAATGGTAAATTATATGCGAAATAGCGATCAGTATACATTGATTGGAGGAATTAACAATACAAATAATGCCGGCTTTTCCGACCTTGCATCAGCAATGTTCGGTAGTATGGGAGGCAGGGGCGGTCGCGGTCGTTTCTTTGGTGGTAATGATGGTATTTCAACCTCAGCTAATATAGGAGGTAACTTCAGTAAGCAGTTCACTCCAAACTTAAAATTGGGAGGTAACGTTCGTTACGGTTATACCGATACAGATGTCAGATCAGATGTTTTTACTCAAAACATATTGAGTACCGGAAATACTTTAGAGTCTGAAAGTAACCGTGCCAACAATAAAAGCCAAAACTTTAATATGGATTTCAGATTAGAGTGGGAGCCCGACAAACTAACAAAGATAATTTTCAGACCTAATGCCTCGGTTTACAATAACTCAAGATCCGAAACCGGAAATTATATAACAAGGAGCGAGCAGACAGGTGATACTATAAATCACGGTGACTCAGAATACTACTCCGAGGGTAATGGTAGAAATATTGGCGGTCGACTCGATGTAAGCAGAACGTTAGGAAAAGAGGGCAGGGTTTTAAGTGCTCAGATAAGAGGTGATTTAGGCACATCAGAAAACGATGGATACAGCATGTCTAATACACTTTATAGTAGCGGTGCTCGTCCTGATGATATTATTGATCAAAGATTTACTAATATAAGCAACAACAATTCATTCAGAACATATATTTCATATGTTGAGCCTGTTGGAAAGGATAATTTCATTCAATTAGCTTATCAATACCGCAAAAACTTCTCAGAGTCCGATAGAGATACACGTTCACAAGACGATATGGGTAATTATACCGTATTGGATTCTGCTTATAGTAAGCGACTCGAAAATGATTTTATCAGACAGGAGGTTGAACTTAATTTCAGATCAGTCAGAGAAAAATATGATTACATGATTGGGGTATCAATGCAGCCCTCAAGCTCAAGAAGTAAAACTTTTATAGGAGAAGAAATGATTGATGATCTTCGTCAGGATGTAATTAATTTTGCCCCAATGATGCAATTCAATTATAGATGGAGCCGTACTCAGAATTTAAGAATCAGATATTGGGGAAATACAGATCAGCCTTCAGTAACACAACTTTCTCCGGTAATTGATATTTCTGACCCTCTTAATATAAGATACGGTAACCCCGATCTTAAGCCATCATTCGAGCACAGATTAAATGTTCAATACAGAACTTCTAATCCCGAAAAAGCAAGCTCAATGACGGCATATGCCAACATGAGTTATTTAACCAATGATATTGTTCCGTTTACAGCTACAAACATCGAAACTGGTCGCAAAATCACAACCTATGATAATATAGGTGGTAACTGGAATGCCAATGGTCGCTTAATGTTTAACGTGCCATTGAGTAATATTAAATTCTCTGTATTCTCAATGTCATTTGCAAGTTACAACCATAGCAACGGATATACAGGATTTGAGGATGCCGATGGAAATATTGTACAGGAGAAGAATCTTAGCCAAAGAGTTGGTTTATCTGAAGCTCTTGGTTTAAACTACCGTTCCGATGCATTCGACTTTAGCATTCGCGGAAACGTTAATTACAACAACGTAACCAACAGCATAGAAGGACAAACAGATCAGAAGTACTTCAACTATGGTGGTAATGCAAGTACCTCAATTTATCTCCCATGGGACTTAACACTTGAGAGCGACATCAACTATTCCACAAACTCCGGTTATGCAGATGGTTTTCAGTTGAATGAGTGGTTATGGAATGCATCACTTCAGAAAACATTATTTAAACAAAAAAATGGAACAATACGTTTCAAAATATATGATATATTGCAACAGCGTAGTAATATTAGCAGAAGTGTAACTTCAAACTATATCAGCGACACTACAACTAATACACTAACGAGCTACTTTATGGTACACTTTGTTTACAGATTCAACATTTTTAAAGGAGGTGCGAGTCAGAGCGACATGATGCCGCAAAGAGGTCCCGGAGGTCCGGGAGGCCAAAGAAGAATATAATATGCCAAACAACAGTTTTCTAAAACAGTATCAACAGATTACATGGAGTAACATATTTGTCCATCTTCTGTTGTGGGGAGTAATTTTTATACTCCCTTACTTCTTTATGGATTCAGAACAAGTCTTTAACTGGCGCCCCTTCCTGAGATCCATTCCCGAGATGTTAGGATTTATGCTTATATTCTATATAAACTATTTCCTTTTAATTGATAAACTGCTCTATAAAGGTCGACTACTGGAGTTTGCCTTGTATAATATTGCTCTTATAGTTGGAGTAGCAATCCTAATGCATTATGGAAGAGGGTGGCTCGAAACGCTTATTCCCGAACTCAGATCAAGAAGGTTTGGCAGACGCGGTAATTTTAATATAATGCATCTTGTCAGAAATGCAACATCTCTCTTTTTAATATTAGGTCTCAGTGTTGCCTTTAAAATGACAGTTCGGTTGTTTGAAGTTGACAGCGAACGAAAAGAGCTGGCAAAAGCCAAGTCGGAAGCAGAACTACAGAATTTAAAAAATCAGATTAACCCTCACTTTTTGCTGAATACACTTAATAACATTTACGCATTAATAGAGTTTGATCCCCAAAAAGCACGCCAGGCCGTAATGGATTTAAGCAAGCTGCTAAGGCATTTGTTGTATGATAATAATCAGACCTATGTGCCTCTGCGACAAGAGGCTAACTTCATGAAAAACTATATCGATCTGATGCGTATCCGACTATCTGAAAATGTGAAGCTTACAGCCGATTTCATATACTCTGATACAAATAATACTCTTATTTCACCACTAATTTTTATATCTTTGTTAGAGAATGCTTTCAAGCATGGAATAAGTGGAGATAAACCGTCATTTATTGATGTAACTTTAAAGGAACACCCTGACGGAAAAGTGGAGTTTGTTTGCAAGAACAGCTATTTTCCTAAAACGGAGTCAGATAAGAGTGGAAGTGGTATCGGAATTGATTTGGTGAAAAGACGATTAGAACTTCTTTATCCGGATAGTTATATATGGGAGACCAACATAGAGGACGATGTTTATGTTACACTGCTAATAATTGATACTAAAAAAACGGCAGATGATACTGAATTGTTGGATCGTAGATGATGAGCCTTTAGCAGTCTCGCTATTGGAGTCGTACGTTAATAAAGTTCCTTTTTTAAATCTTACCGGTAAATATAGCAATGCATTATCGGCAATGCAAAATATTGCCCGCGAAAAGGTAGATGTACTATTCCTTGACATTCAGATGCCGGAAGTAAACGGAATGGATTTTGCTCACACCATCAGCAATCATACCCGTGTTATATTCACAACTGCTTTTAGCGAATATGCCGTTGAAGGATACAAAGTAAATGCAATTGATTATTTATTAAAACCATTCTCATTTGATGATTTTCTTGCTGCTTCAAAAAAAGCACTGCACTGGTTCGAGATAACGGGGCAAAAGGCAGACGAAACAGCTAAAAAAGCGAATGTAGGGCTGTTTGTTAAATCAGAGTATAAGTATTTGCATGTTTTGTACAACGATATACTTTATATAGAAGGATTAAAAGACTATGTAAAGATTTACACAGAGAATGATCCTAAACCAATTTTATCTTTGATGAGCCTAAAGCAACTTGAAATCGATTTACCTTCACCTCAGTTCATGAGAGTACATCGCTCCTACATTTTAAATATTGATAAAATTTCAAGCATCAACAAGAATAGGGTATTGATAGGAAAGAAGCAAATACCGATTGGAGAAACCTATCGGAAAAACTTTATGGCTTTACTAAAAAATGAGTAATATTTTTCTTTTAAAAATTTAAAATTTTCTCCAGCTCTTCGTCTGTCAAAGCTCCTACGATATTCTTTTTGTAGGCGTCACTTATCTTATCAATTCTGCGTGAAAGATATTTGTATCTTTCCAAAGTATCTTCCTGATTAAACTCTTTTGAAAAATGAGCTTTGCTACTTTTAAAAGTTGTTTTCATATTTCTCTCTAATGTTGTTTAACGGCACAACAAAAGAACACAATATTTTTTAGACCAACCGGTATTTCAGGTTAAGAAAATGTTACATTATTGTTACAAACTGAATCTTTCACTCTAATATTAAATAATCGTTTTGAGCTGTATATTAAACAAAAAAAGAGAGAAAGTTGTAACTCTTCCTCCCTTTTAAAAATCTTAAGTTCAAATCCTTATGATGCAAAAGAAGATAGCATCCAAACAGCTTTCTCGTGAGCAGAAATTAAATCACTTACCAAAGCAGAAGTTCCTTCGTCGTCAGCTCCGGAAGCTAATTCCAACACTTCACGCTCTGTAGCAATTAATTCTTTCAGATATCCCAGAAGAAGTTTTGCGATAACTTTAGCATCTGTTTCAACACCACTTTCTTTAATAGTTGCTGTTTTTAAATAGTCGCTGTAATTATGTGCAGGAGTTCCTCCAAGCATTAATATACGTTCTGCAACTTCATCAACATGGTCTGCAGTTTCATCATAGTACCCTTCGTATGTTTCGTGAGCACCAAAGAAATGCGGTCCTTTAATGTTCCAATGAAATCCTCTCAGATTTGTGTAGTATAGCTGTAAATTTGCTAATAGTTTTTGCAAGCCGTCTACAGTTTTTTCTGTAGCCTTAGGATCTAACTGTAAAAAATCTAATGTTTTCATACTTTTTATTTTAATAGTTTTAGTGATTGTTATTACACAAAAATACAAAAAAATGGTATCAACCTAAAGTATTTGGCTTTCAATTTATAATAGATATGCTCTATACCATTATGAGTAAATATAAATATTATGTCTATGCCAAATCTATACCAAGTCTTGTTCACATTCGTATCTTCTTCGTATCTCCTTCGTATCACGTTCGTATACATACGAAGATGATACGTAGTTAATACGTAGTTTATACGAAGAAAATGGAGAGATGGTATAGACTATAACACATTAAGGCATATTATTCCTCTAATAGTATTGAAGAATAAAAAAAGCAAGGAGTTTATTGGCTCTCACCAGTAAACTCCTTGCAATTTATTTATAGAATACTCCTATTGTTTAATACCCCTGATTTTGTACTAATTCCGGATTGTTATCAATATTACCTTGCGGAATTGGTAAATATCTGTTGTGAGGTGCAAATTTTCTGTCTTCAATTGTTTCTGTACCAGTTACTGCAGCTCGTTTGTAAGGATTTGGCTCAGAGTAATCAACTGTACCGGCAATTCTTATAAGAGGTTGATTTAATACAGTCTCTGCAACCATTTTTCCGGAAGCATCTTTCCAGCGAAGAATATCAGCCCTTCTGAATCCCTCACCGGCCAGTTCAACAGTTCTTTCCCTGCGAATCAGCTCTCGAAGAGTTTCTTTGGTGTTGTACTTAGCTCTGTCAACATCAGGCATTCCGGCGCGATTTCTAATCTCATTTAATGTTGTATAAACTTCATCAGAAGGACCGCTTACTTCGTTTGCAGCTTCAGCCAACGATAATAATACTTCTGCATATCTGAAAACGATATATTGAGTATTTGTTGTATAGAAATCCCTTTCATACTGATCAAGAGGAATTACATACTTAGACCAGGTTAGAGCCGTCTTAGAAGCATTATTAGCACCTTCAGGGAAGTTAACGTTTGAGCTTCCATCAGGAAGTTCTCTGTCGAGTGTGTTTAAAATGCCATTATATCCACTTTCCCAGTCTCTTCCGGGATAAAGAACAGTCATTGCCATACGAGGGTCTCTTCCGTCGAATGGATGAACAGGGTCGTAACCCGATCCGGATTCTTCTTTAGTCAATCCGTTTGCCATTTCGTAAATTTCAATCAGATTTTGAGTTGGCACCATTGACGACCAGCCACCATCACCATTATTAGGTATTGTTACAATCCACTCGTTGGCCAGGTTTTTAATACGCTGGTTAGAAAGAATGATTTCGGGAGAATTCTGACCTGCTAAAGTAAATTGATTTGCATAATCATCGTCCAGTACATACACATTTAGATCTCTTATTTCACGTGCAGCATCAAGAGCAAGCTGATAATCTTCCCAATATAGAGCAGCTCTCATTTTAACAGCCAAAGCAGTTGCTTTTCCAACCCTTCCTTTATCGCTGTTTGATCTAACTGTAAGAAATCCTATCGCTTCATCAATTTCTTTATAAATGTAATCTTTCACTTCAGCTTCAGAGTTTCTTGGAACTTTAGCTTCATCAGCATCAACATATGAGTCGATAATTGGAACACCACCATACCAATAATTCATTTTGAGATAATTAAGCGCACGAATAGTTTTTGCCTGCCCAATCATATCTCTTTTCTTGGCTTCGTCAGCAAATGGCACATTATCTATATTTTCAAGAAATGTAATAACACGACGAATTGTTGTGAAACTATAGAAGGATCTACCTGGATTTGCAGCAGTTAGTGTTCCGTTACCAATTTGTCTCCACCCTTCGTGAGTGTGAAAGTTAAAACCAATATCAGATGCACAGTCGAGATAGAAAAACTCCTCTCCCCATATCCAGCCGTTATATAGACCAACGAGAAACTTCTCGGCATCATCCTCAGTCTGCCATGTTGTGGATGGCGACAGAGCATCCTTAGGATAGGTGTCCAGAAAGTCTGAACAGCTTGTAATCATAAGGAAAAGTAAACTTATTGCTAAATATATTTTTTTCATTTTGATTGTTTTTTACTTTGAAAATTATTAAAAGGTCAAGCTTACACCAACCGAATGAGTTTGAACCAACGGATAAGATGAAGCACGAGCACTGCTATTCTCAGGGTCAATATTGATTGGAATATTATCTAATGTAAACAAGTTCTCTGCAGAATAGTAGATTCTTGCATTTGAAATGCCCAATGCATTCAAGGCAGAAGTCGGTATACTATATCCAAACTGAAGGTTCTTTAAGCGAATAAAGCTTGTGTTTTGAAGCCAAAAAGTTGACATAACACGCTCGGGAGCACTATTTGAATTTATAGAATTATATATCCTAGGCATTTTTGCGTTAGTATTTTCCGGAGTCCAGGCATCCAACCAAATAGTTGTAGGATGCGAAACATCACCCTGGAAAGATCCGAATGCTTCGCTATTATAAATTCTTCCCGCTTTAGCAGCACCAGAGAGTATAAGTGAAAGGTCGAAGTTCTTATAGCCTGCATTCAAACTCAATCCATATATAAAAGCAGGATTAACTGAGTTGCTTATTACTCTGTCGTCTCCATTAATAACGCCATCACCATTAACATCAACATACCTTATATCACCAGCCTTAAACTGCTGTGAGAAAAGAGTCGTTCCTGTAGAAGAGTTATATTTTGCAGCAAATGCATCAGCCTCTTCCTGCGACTGGAAAAATCCGTCGGCCTGATATACATAAAATGATGAAATTGCATGTCCGACATGGTTAATATTACTTCCATCAATCATTCTATCAACTCCACCAAGGTTTAGTATCTCATTCTTGTTGTAAGAGACATTTCCATTAACAGACAAGCTCCAGTCGTTCCAGCGGTTATTGTAACCAAGACTTATTTCTACACCACGATTGCTCATAGCCCCAACGTTATCTTTATATGCTCCAAGAGCAAATTCAGCAGGAACCGGAACATCCATTATTATGTCAGTTGTTTTTCTGTCATAATAGTCGATAGATGCAGTATAATTGTTAAATAGAGATAGATCGACTCCAAAACCATAAGTTCTGGCTTTCTCCCAAGATATGCTTTCTATTCTATAATTGCTCTGGTAATATCCACTTTGCAATGAGCCATCAAACGGATAAGAACCTCCAAGGTTGTATGTATTAAGGTATGGATAAAACTCATTTGAACCATCACCGCTTAAAGCATCCTGATTACCCAACAGACCCCACGATCCTCGTATCATAACATTATTAAATGCATCTCTGTAATCTTCCATAAAAGCTTCTTCACTTAAACGCCATCCTGCCGAGAATGATGGAAAGTAACCCCATCTGTTTTCTGATGAGAATCTTGATGAAGCATCGGCTCTGAAATTAGCTTCAAGGTGATATTTACTTGCATAGTTATAGTTGATTCTCCCAAATCCTGAAATCATAGCAAGAGATCTTGAGTAACCACTATTAGTTTGAGTAGATGCTGTTCCTGCATTCATATCTGTTAAGTTGTTATTTGGAAAGTTACGACGAACCATTGTATTTTCGTTGTAATTATACTTTTCAGTATGCCAACCTAACATTACTTTAAATGAATGAACATCATTAAAAAGTTTATCATAATTAAGCAGAGCGTCAAAAGTTGTTCTATTCCATAGGTAGTACCTTTCATCGAGTTGATTAGGACCGTGATAAGTACTGGGGTTATATTGAATATCCTTCATGAACTCGCGGAAATGCTGCATATTATTTATATATGAGCCTTGCAGTGTTGCCACTAAATCGTTGGTGATTTTGTAATCAGCTGCTAAAATTCCGGTAAAATTCTGATTCTTTCTGTCGATTGTCTGATCAAGATCAAGCCATGCGATAGGGTTACCATCAGAAACAGTTCCATAAGTTCCATCTTCATATCTATTTGTAATCCATGGAGCAACAATATTAAGCTGTCTTATAATCTGATCTGAACCTCCTCTAACGTAACTGTTAGTTGGATCAGAGTAATCATTCTTAATATAAGCAAGATTCATCCTCATATCCAGGCGATCGTTAATTGCAATGTCGAGGTTTACTCTACCATTAAATTGCTGTCTGTTAGAGTTTGGCAGAATACCTTCCTGACCTAAAAAACCAACTGATGCGTGGTACTTAGTGCTCTGAGTACCACCGCTTGCTGTTACATTATGCTGATGTTGCATACCTGTTTTATAAGCCAGGTCATACCAGTCAGTGTTGGGGTGAGTATAAGGTGATGAGCCATTCTGAAACTTGTTCAAATCATCATCAGTAAACCTTGGGTTATTTCCATTTTCAATTAATGCCTGATTGTATAGTCGGGCGTAATCATACGAGCTAAGACGCTGAGGTAACTCCGTTGCTCTCTGAACTCCGTAAAAACCGTTGTAAGAAACTCGTGGTGCTCCGGCGCTACCTCTTTTAGTAGTTATAAGAATAACACCGTTAGAAGCTTTTGAGCCATAAATTGCAGCAGATGATGCATCTTTCAATACTGATATGCTTTCAATGTCATTTGGGTCAAGAGAGTTCATGGTACCACTTTCCACACCATCAATAAGGATGTAAGGAGATGCAGTATTAAGAGTACCAACCCCACGAATACGTAAACTAGCGCCATCCTGCCCGGGGCGACCCTGTCCGGACATTACTGTAAGTCCCGATACCAGTCCCTGCAATGCACTCGACACGTTTTGTATTGGCCTGCTTTCCAGTTCTTTTTCTCCAATTCTGGCCACAGCACCTGTAAGGTTTACTTTTTGCTGTGTTCCATATCCTACAACAACAACTTCTTCCAGCGACTGCATATCTTCTCTTAATACAATCCGGAAGTTTGTTTGGTTTCCAACTTCAATTTCATGGGTAACAAAACCGATATAAGAAATTTGAAGTGTTGATCCTGCTGATACGCTTAAGGTGAAGTTACCATCAATATCAGTAACAGTACCATTAGCCGTACCTTTCTCAATCACATTCCCTCCAATAATGGGAATCTGACTTTCATCAGTCACATTACCACTAATAGTAATAGACTGAGAATAAGCTCCTATGGAGAATATCAACATGCATAATAGCGATAGATATCTCCATTTAATTAAATTTTTGGTTTTCATTCTTTCATTCGGATTAAAGTGATTAATAATAAAACAATAGTAGAGTTTAAGAATAGATTGTTTATTTACAGCATATTTGGTTTGTTAATAATAGCTTAAAAATAATTAATCTGATCCGGTGCAAATATACACTATTTTTTTTAAATACTTCAAATATTTAACCTTGAGTATCGGTTATATGCCCTATAATTATTAAATATGTTTTTAAATGCTAAGTTGTGTAAATAAGCGAGAGGCACGCCAATCACTTGGAATGCCTCTCTTTTCAAAATAATAAAAGTAGAATTTATATATTGAGACTTTTAATTAAAATTATAAGGGAAGAAGATACCAGCCGGGAAACTGGTGTAATTTTGGTAATTATGATATAATACCGATTCAGCACTCTCATCATCAAAATCAAACACACTGATATTGTTGATTAAGAAATCCCAGCCATAGCCCTTAATAGTGTTCAGGTATACTTTACCAGTAACAGGATGCACAGCCATAGAATTATACACCATTCTGGAGTCTGGTACCAGCTCTTGCAATTCGGTTTTGTTTATCATCTCCTTGCTTTCGCCTGTACTGAATATATGACGATATATGCTTAAGCTGCCGCCACCATAGTAAATTGTGTCACCTTTAGTAGTTATTCCCGGAGTTGCAAATACACCACTCGCAACTGTACCAACAGAAACATCATTAGACTTGACAATTGAGTAATCCGAGCTATTTACTTTATGAATCTTATGTGGAGTGCCTGTTGTTGCAACCCACAAGTGCCCATCTTTAGATTTCTCTATACCACTAATACTTGCGCCCATATCTACTGTTGTGGTTACAGCATCACTATTCTTTTCAATTACTGATAAGTTTCTTCCATTATAAAAGAAAACCTTACCACCCACAACAGCCATTCTATTCTTAGCTGCACGACTACTTGGAATTAATTGTAATTCATCTGTTTTGCTGTTAAAGCGATGTATACCGGCGTTATCCCTGATAAATATGTTTTCTTCATCCAGTACAGCCACATGAGATGGCCAGCTTAAAGCAGACAATTCATCGTTGTATGTAGCAACTTTTTTTAATGTCTCGCTATTAGCTACCACCAGAATTCCATCATTTTCAAACACATTACCAACAGGGTTAGTGTTGCCGTTTTGAGAAATAATATAAATTTTATCATTATTGATAAACAAATCCTGTGCTGTGTTGCCTAAACCTGTACCATTCACATTTCCATAAACTTTTTGGTAAAACTGTCCGTTTGGAGCAATATAATTCAGAAAACCATTTTCGGTAGTCATATTACCTTCATTGAGAATGAATACTCCTTCAGAAGCAGAGTAGCCGCTACCCGCCATTCCTACTTTTAAAATTGCCATGAAGGTAAGTCCGTTTTGATCTATACCCTGAAGTTTAATGTCTGCTGTTCCTGTAATTTCAGTTGTAGCAGTTACGTTAATATATTTACTTGGTACATGCAGATTAATAACCCATCCTGCTGGTTTTGCTACCACTTCAAGAGAGGAGAGGTTTGCGTAATCAAAATTTAATCTTTTTGATTGACCAGCATTGAATATTACAATTTCATCATTAAACCTTATAAATGTACCTACTGACTTAGGTATTTGAATCTTAGAGCCATCTGTTAGAGTAAATATAACAAACTCTTCTCCATCTTCCACATTGGTGAAAAACGAATCTCCGTTAGCTTTTATTTCATTGTCGTTAGCATCTTTAATTCTGTTTCCATTTATTGTCCAAAAACCTTCTGCATCAATAGCCAGTTCAGGTGCTTCACCATCTTCACCCGATACAGGCAGCTTATTGTCATTGCTGTCTACAAGAAACTCGGTGTTTCCGTTAGTCGTAACAGTCCAGTAATAAACACCTTCCGATGCCTGAACACCAATTACAGGAGCATTCTCACCATTTAGAATTTCAGCCGAAGAACCATCGTTGAATGTGATCTTATGACCTTTGCCACCACTTAATTCTTCAACACTTGTAATCAGTTTTCCTTCATTTACAGCATCTACAACTGTTTGCATTGCTGAGACCTGTGTTTTAAGAGAAGTAATTTCTTCTTTAATCTTTTCAATTTCGGATTTTAAAAAGCTGTCGTCAAAATCATCAGCACAGCTAAATAAGATGACTGCACTTGTAAGCATCAAAAAATAATAAATTGTTCTTTTCATTTTTAATTTTAATTATTTTAGTGATTAAAAATTTATCATCCACTCACTTTTTTTAATACCGTGAATCGGCGAGCGCTTAGTTCATATACCCCAAAAACAAGAGCCATATAGAACAAGTCGCCCATTACCGTACTGTAACGGAGAATTATTTTGTTTTTAGACATTTTAGATCGATTTTAATTATGAATAATCATAATATCATCAATTGCAAAATAGGCAGGTAAACTAAAACCATAATTGTTGTCAGTTCCACCACCCATGTTAAATATTACTTCATCTACTTTTCCCAGTCCGGTTAAATCCCATTTGGTCCAAGAGTTAATAATTGAAACTCCTTCTTTAATCATATAAGTAGTTACAGTATTACCTTCAATGCCATCTAAATAGCCTGTCGCTGTTATCCAGACGTCATCATCCCCCACAGCCGGACTTAATGGATTTCCATTTACTGCAACATTGTAAAAATAAGTAGTGGGAGCAATATACATATGATCGATAGTTTTAGCTATCCCATCATCAAAATGCATCTTTGGTTGCCACTCTGGACTGGTAAATCCTGAATCATCTAAATAACCGAATGAAATGGCACAATTACTTGAACTATTATTTCCAGCTGTACCATAAACTGTCAACTGGCTTAAGTGATCACCATATGTCTCGAAATCTTCACTATAATAATTTGATATTGCAAGCCCTCCACTCCAATACACTTTACCGTAAGTTCCCGAATATAATCCTGAAGCATAATCCATCCATTCATAATCAGCACTAAGGTATAGGAGCGGACCGCCATATTGTGGGTCATCTATTAAAGAAGTCCAATAATCAGATCCTTCTTCGTCCTCAAATGTTACTACTGTTACTTTGAACGTATTGTCGACAGTCAATTCACTCTGAAAATAGTAACGCATAGCATCTTCCAATCCTGTTGAAAGAAA
>CAZYNA010000028.1:0-5321 GCA_964648775.1 uncultured Proteiniphilum sp.
AAGCATGTAGAAAGCAGATTGCTTCCTCGTTTGGACGAGGGTTCGACTCCCTCCAACTCCACTAATACAAAAAAAGCTCCAATTATATTGGGGCTTTTTTTATTTCCTTTAATCAGATTATTCTTATTATCTTCTTCTGTTATTTCCTTGTCTAGTTGCACCTTGCGTATTTCTGAAGTTGCTAACTTCCTGTTGCATAAAATCTCTTTCTGCCTGTTGTGCTTTGTACAATTTCTCAGGGGTTAAAACTTTTTCAAACTTCTCGGCATATTCCTTATCCAGGTTTGCTTCCTGAATTTTTACTTCCATATCATCTTCAAGAAGTTTTCTGTATTCATCATCAGATATATTGCTGTTGTCTTTTATTTTCTGAACCTTATCCCTGTGACGTTTACGAAGTTCAAACTTCTTTTGTGTTAATTCATTATTTAGTGGGAAATATTTGTCAGATTCTGCTTGTGTAAGGTCTGCTGCTTTACGTATATACTCAACTTTTCTTTTCTCATAATCCTCAATATTCATCCTTCTATTCTGAGTCTGGGCGGATAGAGACAAGAAATTGACTGGAAGCAGCATTAAACACAATATCAAAATAATATTTCGTCTCATTGTAAATCTCTTTATAAATGATACCTATTGATCTTAATTTAAATAATACTGGTCATACATATAATCAAAGTAGCCGTCATCAATTAACTGCTCTTCGATATATCTATAAAACTCTTCTTCTGTTATTTGTACAGTAGACCAGTAGTTGTCAGTATTTGTGAAATCTTCGGGTGTTTGCTGTACAACAGTCTGTATATTTATATCATTTGCATCTCTTCCGCTTTTCATGAGGAAATTAATTGTAAAATATAACCCCACAAACATAGCTGCCATATATACCCAGGGTTTCACCCTATCCCACATTGTTACAGTTTGAGGTGCAACAAACTCTTTTTCCGGCAGGAGATCCATTATCTCCTCATTAAATTTAGAGAAATAATCCTCCGGTACTTTAAAAGGATTTGTTTTATCTATCTCTTGCAATTTGTTAAATTTGGTTTTCATACCTCTCTTTTTTGCTCTGTACTGTAAAATAGACTTTTTGGGTAGTAAAAGGTTTAACGTGGTTTATCTAAATAATTTTCAATTTTTTTTACAGCGTGGTGATATGATGCTTTCAAGGCTCCCACAGAAGTTCCCAGAATCTCAGAAATGTCATCGTATTTCATATCCTCCATATATTTCATCTGAAAAACAAGGCGCTGTTTATCAGGCAATGTTAAAATTGCTTCCTGTAGAATTTTTTGAGCACTATCTCCATCAAAATAGGTGTCACCCTCAAGTGTGTTAATCAGGAATGAGTCGTCATCGTCAATGGAAATATTATTCTGGTTACGTTTTTTATTCAGAAAAGTAATACTTTCATTAATTGCTATTCTATACAGCCATGTCGATAGTTTGGATTCGCCTCTGAAATTATCAATATTAGACCATGCTTTTATAAATACATCCTGAAGAATATCATTAGCATCATCATGAGAAAGCACCATTTTACGTATCTGCCAATATAGCCGTTCGCTGTATTCAGCAACAAGCTTCGCAAATGCGTTCCTGGAAGTATTAGGATTACGTATATCCTCAATTAATTGTTCTTCGTCGTTCATTTCCATTTATTTGGGCTCCAGGACAAAGATAAGATTTTTATTTTAATCATATACTTATAAACTGCTCCCTTTCTCAAACCAAGTAACAAAACCTATTGCATCAGAGAGGTTCTGCTCCCACCATTCTAAAGATTCGGGGAAATATGACACACTTATATATCTGCAAAAAGTATCGTAATAGCTTGAGTCCGATATTCGCGAGAAGAATGGAACGTAGAAAGTCCAGAATATTCCCTCTTGAGGGCTTTCACTTTCTTTGTCAAGCACTTCCATAATTTTACTGTTAACAGTTTTAAAAACTATAAACTCATTATCCTTATCCTGAGTTTGTGAGAGGGAGTCGAGTGTTGAGGTTATTGTTTGATAAACTAAATCCCTGTTTAGTCCGTTTACAACGCCCAATGGAGGAATTTCGTTTTCAGGTTTATCTGCTTCAGGCATGTTCCTCATTATTTGCTGTTGAATAAACGATCTCTCAACCGGCTTGTCAGGTTTTCTTATCTGCATAGTTTGAAGCATCTCCTCAAAAGCATTTTTAGACCGTCTGCTGTCGGGTTCCAGTAACAAGAACATCTGGAAAGATAGAATACTGTACACCCATTTACCCGTATCACTTAGTGCATAGGCGTTTAGAAGAAAAGCACCGCTATGTGTTTTATCCAGATCGATAGCACGCTTTACATGATCTAAAGTTTTTTCAATATCACCTTTCTTGAAATAATTTAATGCCAAATTGAAATGAAGCTGATAATCATCTCCATAAATTCTTAATCCATCATTTAATAATTCGATTGCCTTATCAACATCACCTAACTCTGCAAGTACTTCACTTTTAACTGCATATGCTCCAGTAGAAAGGTTAGGGTCTTTTGAATCTATAACTAAGGAGCTGTATGTTGCGGCATTTTCAAAGTCTTTAAGAGCAAGATAAGAAAGCGACATTTCATATATGGCTTCCACTAAAGTTGAGTCAATTTCAAGAGCCTCATTATATCTGTCTATTGCTTCTTCAAATTCACCCTCGTCATGTAATTCCACTCCCTCTTTTATTAGTTCCTGAGGATTTTGAGCCTGTCCATATATTAGAAATGTATTAACACAAATCAGTATATATAACAAAAGTGTCCCTTTTTTCATCATTTATTTTTTTGTTCGGATAAAAGTAAAATAAAAAAAGCAATTAGGTGATCATATTTTTAAAAATAGATATATTTGTAACACTTATAAACAATATCCACATTAAATACATAGCTTTTTTACTTTTTTTGGAGCTAAACTATTATCTAAATTATATGAAATATATTCTTGTTCAATTCAATTGTAATCCCGGCAATGAAATAATAACTGATGTGCTATCTGCTAACCTCGGTGAAATAGGATTCGAATCGTTTGTAGAGACTGATAAAGGGCTGGATGCATATATCCCCTCACAATATTTATCAATAGAAAGTATTGATGAAATAATTAGTAATTTCCTTCTTGACGTGAGTATTGAGTACAGTTATTCTGAAATTGAGGATATTAATTGGAATGAAGAGTGGGAGAAAAACTATTTTCAGCCAATAGTAATTGATAACCGATGCTGTGTACACAGTTCCTTTCATAAACCAGATCAGGAGTATGAATATGAAATTCTTATCGATCCTAAAATGGCATTTGGAACAGGGCATCATCAAACTACAAGCCTTATGATGAAAGAGGTACTGGCACTGGACCTTAAAAATAAAACTTTGCTCGACCATGGATGTGGTACCGCAGTACTTGCAATTCTCGCTTCAATGAAAGGTGCATCAGATATAATTGCAACAGATATTGATAAATGGGCATATGAAAATGCATTGGAAAATGTGAAGCTTAATAATGCAAAAAATATTAAGGTGTTGCATGGCGATATATTTATTCTTAGTGAGGAGAAGTTTGATGTAATTCTCGCAAATATAAACAGAAATGTTCTTCTTAACGAAATATCAAAATATTCTCAGCTACTTAATGATGGTGGAACATTGATCATGAGCGGATTTTATGATGATGATATTCCGGCTATAAAGAAGAAAGCTGAAGCGTTTGGATTTACGTATAAGGGATATTCTGAAAAGGATAAATGGATAGCTGTTTCATTTTGCGGTAAACTAAATTAAGGCTACATTTGCAGCCAATTTAAATTAAAGTTTATTAGGTTTATCAATATGGAATGGTTAGTGCAGTTAATTACCGGATCTGGTGTGGCACATGCAATATTTGTTCTTGCAATAGTGATTTCTATAGGGTTATTGTTAGGTAAGATTAAGTTTTTTGGAATATCATTAGGAACTACGTGGATACTTTTTTGTGGTATCTTTTTGGGGCATCTCGGCCTAAATATTGAAAGCAGCGTACTCCATTTTCTTAAAGAATTCGGACTCATATTATTTATCTACTCAATTGGTATGCAGGTTGGTCCTAGTTTCTTCTCCTCTTTTAAACAGGGTGGAATAACTCTGAATCTGCTTGCTACAGGTGTTGTGTTTCTTGGTGTTGTTGTTACATACATTATTCATTTGGTTACAAATACACCTATAGCTACCATGGTTGGAGTGCTTTCAGGAGCGGTAACAAATACGCCGGGACTGGGAGCTGCTCAGCAAACATATACTGATATAACCGGAACAACAGATCCAACAATTGCCACTGCTTATGCTGTTGCTTACCCACTTGGGGTTGTCGGAATTATTCTCACAATTGTTGTTTTGAAATTAATCTTTAAAGTAGATTTCAAAAAAGAAACTAAGGCTATTGAGGATACTGATGATTCTAAAATGACAGAGGCGCAGATGTTCTCGTTGCAGGTGAAGAATCCCTCAATTTTCGGGAAGGATATAAAAACAATAAAATCTCTAATAGAAAAGAAGTTTGTTATTTCCAGAGTATTGCACACCCATTCGGGAGAACTGGTAGTGCCCAAAACAGACACTGCACTTTTCGAGAATGATAAAGTGCTGATTGTTACGAGTCTCAATAACATTGATATTATCGAAGCTTTAATTGGTCAGCGTATAAATATGAATAGGGAAGAATGGAATAAACTGGATTCTATGTTAGTTTCCCGCAGAATTTCCATCACAAAATCAGAAATTAACGGACACTCATTAGGTAATCTTAAACTAAGAAATAATTTTGGTGTAAATATAACAAGGGTAAACAGGGCAGGGGTTGACCTGATTGCCGATTCAAGATTGCAGCTTCAGCTGGGCGACAGGGTAACTGTTGTTGGCTCTGAAGACGCAATTGCAGGTGTTGAGAAGTATCTCGGAAATTCACTAAAACGACTAAGAGAGCCTAATCTTATTACAATATTCATAGGTATAGCCCTTGGTGTATTGGTGGGAAGTATCCCAATTATGTTCCCCGGAATACCACAACCGGTAAAGCTTGGATTAGCCGGCGGACCGCTAATTGTGGCAATTTTAATTAGTCGCTTCGGGCATAAATTCCGACTCATTACGTACACTACAATGAGTGCTAATCTAATGCTTAGAGAGATTGGTATTGCTATTTTCCTTGCATGTGTTGGATTGGAAGCAGGAGGCAACTTCGTAGATACTATCATTAATGGTGGATACAAGTGGATTGGTTATGGTGTGCTGATTACTGTTATACCAATTCTTACGATGGGTATAATTGGCAGAAAGG
>CAZYNA010000028.1:5421-31636 GCA_964648775.1 uncultured Proteiniphilum sp.
GGTGTGCTGATTACTGTTATACCAATTCTTACGATGGGTATAATTGGCAGAAAGGTATGCAAGCTCAACTACTTTACTCTTATGGGGTTAATTTCGGGAAGTATGACTGACCCTCCTGCATTATCCTACTCAAATGCAACTGCAGGAAACGATGTTCCGGCTGTTGGCTATGCAACCGTTTATCCACTGACAATGTTCCTGAGAGTTATTTCAGCACAGCTTTTAATATTACTTTTCTTGTAAATATTCGTTAATCGCAATCGTTTGCATATTTATAAAAGCAATTGCTTACTTTTTTTATCAGGTTGGCAATTAAATCGTTGTAGATTTGCTGATAATCGCTGTATCTTTAAGATATATAGCTCATTATTGGAAATTGGAACTAATGGAAAATTAACAAAGAATCTATATGGCTGTGCTAAAATTTAATATCGAATATCATACAACATGGGGGCAACAGGTGTGCCTTTGTGGCTCACTTCCTGAAATGGGGGGACTTGACGAATCTAAAGCTGTTTTATTGACCGGCAATGATGGATTTTGGACTACAGAAATAAATGTCATCAATTCAGAAGATATAGAATATTATTACTTTATAAGGGAGAGAAACTCAACAGCAAGGCGCGAATGGGGGAGTAACAGAAAAATATATATCCCTAAAAACTGTAATTTCCAGATTAATGATATGTGGAAAAACAGGCCTTACCATTCCTATCTGTATACCTCTTTGTATACTGAGAGTATATTTAAACATGAAAGGTTAACTAAGCAAACTAAATACTTCTCACAATCAGTTTTGTTAAATGTTATTTGTCCCTATGTTAGCAAAGAGCAGGAGCTGGTTATCAGTGGAGAGTGTACTGCGCTGGGTGAGTGGGATTTAAGTAAGTCAAAACAATTATCTTATGTAAACGATGGAGAGTGGCAAATTGTATTAAATGCTAAGGAGCTGCCTGATACTTCGTATTATAAGTTTATTATAGTAGATAAAGAGACTAAAAAGCCGATACATTGGGAGGATGGAGGAAACAGGTTATTAAAAAAAGGTGATGGAGATAGTGAGAACTTTGTTTTTGTGGAAATGGGACTTGTTTTTCATCATCACAGCTTTTCATACAAAGGTAAAGGTACCTCCATTCCGCTATTCTCAATTAAGAGCGATGATAGCTTTGGGGTGGGAGATTTTAATGATCTGAAATATATGGTCGATTGGGTTGCTAAAACAGATCAGCAAATGATTCAGTTATTGCCTGTTAATGATACAACCACTTCCAGAACCTGGCGTGATTCATATCCATACAGTGCAATTTCTAACTTCGCTCTGCATCCTATCTATTTAGGATGCAAAAGTTTACCGTTAAAAGATAAGATCAGATATAAACAGTTTTTAGAAGAGGCAGAATTATTGAATAATTTGTCCGAACTGGATTACGAACAGGTATTATCTTTAAAAGATCGTTATAGTAGGGAGTTGTTTCTCCAGGAAAAAGAAAGTATAACATCAACTGAAGAGTATAACTCATTTGTAGAAGACAATAAATCGTGGCTGTTTCCTTATGCATGCTATTGTTTTTTAAGGGATAAAAACAAAACGGCCAACTTCAGAGAATGGAGAGGGAATAGTAGCTACGACGAAGGACGGTTGCGACGAATGCTTGAAGTCTATCCCGAGGTTAATTCAGAGATAGATTACTGGTACTTTATTCAGTTTTTGCTTCATAAACAATTTTCTGAAGCAAAAAAGTATGCTCATGAAAATGGTGTATCTTTAAAGGGAGATATACCAATCGGTATAAATAGGGATAGTGTGGATGCATGGACATTACCACATTTGTTTAATATGGATAGACAAACGGGTGCTCCACCTGATGATTTTTCTTATTTTGGCCAGAACTGGGGATTCCCAACTTATAATTGGCAGGCTATTGAGGAGGAAGACTATGATTGGTGGAAGAAGCGTTTCCGTAAAATGGCCGATTACTTTGATGCTTATCGTATAGATCATATCCTTGGTTTTTTCCGTATCTGGGAAATTCCACTGGATGCAGTTCAGGGATTACTCGGATATTTTTATCCCGCATTACCGTTTTGGCCCGAAGAGATTAACCAGTATGGAGTGCCTTTTGATGAGGAAAGAATGGTGAGACCATTTATTCACGAACATTATATAAAGGACATTTTTGGTGAGCATACAGATGAAGTAAAGGATAAATATCTTGATATTTCGGGTTGGCAACAATTTAAATTAAAGCCATTTTGCAATACTCAACAAAAAATTAAGCAACTGTTTGTAAATCAAAATGATGATAGGTCTATAGCTGTTCGAGAAGGGCTATATGCACTTTGTGCAGAGGTGCTATTCGTACGTGATCCGAGGGATCAGAATAAATTTCATCCAAGAATTACGGCACAATATACCTATACATATAAATTTCTAGATGATAGTATAAAATCTGCGTTCAACAGATTGTATGATGATTTCTTTTTTCATCGTCATAACTACTTTTGGCGTGGTCAGGCAATGAAGAAATTGCCACCACTTATATCTTCAACCTCAATGATGGTGTGCGGCGAGGATCTTGGAATGGTTCCTGATTGTGTACATTCGGTTATGGATGAGCTGCAAATTCTGAGTCTTGAGATACAGCGGATGCCAAAGAGTTCAAAGACAATGTTTACCGATCTTAATAAACTTCCTTATCTATCAGTTTGTACAACATCTACTCACGATATGTCGCCCTTAAGGTTATGGTGGACAGAAAACAGGGAATTAACCCAGCTCTATTATAATAATGTACTACTAAGAAAAGGAGAAGCGCCGGAAGAGTGTAGCAACGAACTTTATATTCAAATAATAAAGAGTCATTTAAACTCATCTGCTATGTGGGTTATTTTGCCATGGCAAGACTGGCTATCGCTTGACGAGGAACTGCGTAACCCTGACTCCAGAATTGAGAGGATAAATGTTCCTGCAAATTCCGAACATTACTGGCGATACCGAATGCATATTTCGTTGAATGCTCTACTTCAGGAGGACGAATTCAATAATAAAATAAAGAATCTGATCAGATAGCTGGATAAAGAAAAAAGGCTGTTCTTGTAAAAAGAGCAGCCTTTAATATCTGTAATTCTATAACTTACGCTTTTCCGGCACTTCCTAAAACATTCTTTGTTTTATGCATGTAAAGTTTTTTCAATTCCTCACGAGCCGGTCCAAGGTATTTACGAGGATCAAACTCTGCAGGATCATTAGCTAAAACTTCGCGAATAGCTGCAGTCATTGCTAAACGACCATCTGAGTCGATATTGATTTTACATACTGCAGAAGTAGCAGCTTTACGCAACCACTCTTCAGGAATACCAATTGAGTCTTTTAGTTTACCACCATATTTGTTGATTGTTTCAACATACTCCTGTGGAACAGAAGAAGATCCGTGAAGTACGATTGGGAATCCGGGGATCCTCTTTTCGATTTCTTCAAGAATGTCAAAACGAAGTGGGGGTGGAACTAATACACCATCCTCGTTACGTGTGCACTGCTCAGGTGTGAATTTGTATGCACCATGAGATGTACCAATTGAAATAGCTAACGAGTCAACACCCGTGCGTGTTACGAAGTCAACAACTTCATCAGGCTCTGTATATGTATGAGTATCAGACTGTACATCATCCTCAATACCGGCAAGAACACCTAACTCACCTTCAACGGTAACGTCGTGCTGATGAGCATACTCAACAACTCTTTTTGTTAAAGCAATATTTTCTTCATATGGAAGATGTGATCCATCAATCATTACTGATGAGAAACCACTATCAATACAATCTTTACAAAGTTCGAAACTGTCACCATGGTCAAGGTGAAGAACGATAGGTATTTCATAGCCAAGCTCTTTTGCATACTGAACAGCACCTTGTGCTAAGTAACGTAGAAGAGTTTGGTTAGCATACTTACGTGCACCACTTGAAACCTGCATAATAACAGGAGATTTCGTTTCAACACAGGCTGCAACTATTGCCTGTAGCTGTTCAAGGTTGTTGAAGTTGAATGCAGGAATTGCATATCCGCCTTCAATCGCCTTTTTAAACAACTCTCTGGAGTTTACTAAACCCAATTCTTTATAACTTACCATGAGCTAATTATTTTTATTTTTTATAATACATAAATTCTATTACAAAAATACGATATTATACCCAATTAACGAAATATTTCACCAAAATTGAGTTTAAAAAAGACTAATATCTAACATGTTAAATATGATTAACTATAAGAATGTGGGTAAGAAATTTTTCTTTTGCATTAAAAACAGGCTGTTTTAACCTTACTTTTATTCATACTTTGTTCATACCTGGTTCATACCTGGTTCATACCTGATTCGTACATTGTTCGAAGATCACTGAACAATGTATCATTAAAGTATGAGTAAGATAACTGTGAGATAATAATGAAACATTAGTAAGCAAACTATGACAATTTGCTGCTTAAGCTGAGAAATAATGCATATTATATGGATAATATTGTTTAAAAATTAAGGTAAAAGCTTTAAATAAGAAATTTTTGTTAACTTTGAAGACCGAAGTTTTATTTATGAAAAGAAACTTTATACGCTTAAAATTCTAATTTAATATCTAAACTTACATTTATAATTATGATTATAGGAATACCTAAGGAAATCATGGTAGGTGAAGCAAGAGTTGCTGCAACACCAGAAACCGTCGATAAATTTTGTAAAAGTGGATTAAGTGTGTTGGTTGAAACCGGTGCAGGCATGAAATCTCACTACTATGATGATCAGTATGAAGAAAAAGGAGCAGAATTAGTCTCTGATCCTGAAGAACTTTACAGAAGATCTGATCTGATATTGAAAGTTAAAGAACCACTTTTTAATGAGTTGAAAAATAAACATGAGGTTGATATGATGCATGAAGGACAGCATATTATAACCTTTATCCATCCCGCATCGCCGGGCAATCATGAAATGGTAAGAAAGCTTGCGGAAGCAGGTGTAACAAGTCTGACACTCGATGGAATACCTCGTATTTCGCGTGCTCAAAGTATGGATGCTTTAACTTCCATGAGTACTTGTGCCGGATATAAAGGTATGATAATGGCTGCTGATGATCTTTCATTTTTTATGCCTCAAATGTTTACTGCTGTAGGCATGTTAAAACCTGCGAATGTGTTGGTGATTGGGGTAGGAGTAGCCGGATTACAGGCTCTTGCTACAGCAAAAAGATTAGGAGCTGTTACATGGGCAATGGATATTCGTCCCGCCGCAAGCGAACAGGCCAAAAGTTTGGGTGCTAAAGTAATTGAGACAGGTGTGCCTCCCGAAATTGCTATCGGAGAGGGGGGATACGCCAATAAACTTCCTGAGGAGTGGATTCTGAAAGAGAGGGAAGAGCTGAAGAAGGTTATCAAAGATATGGATATAGTTTTCCTGAGTGCATTAGTGCCCGGAAAAGTTGCACCTATTCTTATTACAGAAGATATGGTGAAAGAGATGAAAAACGGTTCGGTTATAGTTGATGTTTCAATAGATCAGGGTGGTAACTGTGAAATTACTACACCGGGAATAAAAGAAGTGAAGCATAATGTAACGATTGGCGGTATAAAGAATATACCGGGACTAATTCCAACCAGCTCTACATGGATGTTTGCTCAGAACGTATATAACCTTGTTAATTATCTGGTTAAAGAGGGTGACATTGAGCTAAATATAGATGATGAGATAGTTAGCTCTATTTTAGTTACAAATGAGAAAAAGGTAGTACATGCAGGTGCCAGAGAAGCCATGGGAATTTAAAAACTGATTTTATGAATCCATTTATTTTAGTACTTGTATTTATAGTCACTTCTATAGTTGGCTATTTTATAATAAAGAACGTACCAAGTTTGCTTCATACCCCACTTATGTCGGGTATGAATGCACTCTCGGGTATAACCCTGCTTGGTGCTATTGCAGCAGTGGGACTAACATTATTTGCCGTGAACAGAAATGTAGTTCTTTTAGGGCAAATTTTAGGCGGAGTTGCGGTTGTTGCTGCAACAGTGAATGTGGTAGGTGGCTTTGGCGTTACTCACAGAATGCTAAAGATGTTTGACAAAAAGAAAAAACAAAAGAGGTCATGAGTGAAACAATCTATTACATTATTTGTGTGATACTATCAGTTGCTGTACTTGGAGGTATATCACTGATGAGTAAGGTTAAAACAGCGGTAGCAGGTAACATGCTTAGTGCATTAAGTCTGTTTTTAGGTGTAGTAATCACTTTGGTATACAAGGAGATACTAGGTGCGTGGAGTATTTACCTGTTTATAATTATTGGAGTTTTAATTGGTAGCGCGTTTGCTTCAAGAGTGAAGATGATTGAGATGCCTCAGCTGGTAGCACTTCTTAACGGAATTGGAGGGTTTGCTTCAGCTTTGGTGGGGATTCTTTCTCTTTTAGGGGTTGGTATTGTTGATAATGACTACCCTGTTTTTGTAAACGTTACCTCAGTTCTTGCAATAATAGTGGGTCTGACAACTTTAACAGGTAGTCTTGTTGCTGCAGGTAAGCTGCACAAATTGTTGCCACAGCGACCGGTTAAATGGAAAAACCACTCTCTGATATTGAACGTCTTGATACTTTTAATGGTTTTAATAACCATTTTCTCAGGATTCATACATAATTATACAGTAGGAGCATCAATAGCAGTTGCTCTGATTGTAAGTATTGTAGCAAGTTCATTATTTGGGTATGCTTTTGCTGTTCGTGTGGGTGGAGCCGACATGCCTATTACTATTTCCCTTTTAAACTCATTAAGCGGTGTTGCAGGTGCAATTGCAGGTATGGCTGTTAACGACTTGTTGCTGGTATCGGTTGGGGGTATTGTTGGCGCATCAGGATTGTTTCTGACGCAAATTATGTGTAGAGCAATGAACAGAAGTCTGCAGGATATTCTTTTAGGAAAAACATCGGTAAGCAGTAAAAGCAGTAAGGATAGTGCAAAGAGCGAAGACAAAGTGGATGAGAAACCTGAGATTTTTATTGAGGAGATAGCAGAAGGTGTTTTGAATGAAAAACCCGAAACAGAAATAGATTCCGAGAAATCGGTTGAAGATATACTTAAAAATGCAAAATCGGTAATGATTGTGCCCGGTTATGGTATGGCTTTGGCTCAAGCTCAGCATCAGGTAAGAGAATTGTCTGACAAGCTGGAAGAGAACGGAGCAGAAGTAAGGTTTGCCATTCATCCAGTAGCAGGAAGAATGCCGGGACACATGAATGTTCTTTTGGCGGAGGCTGATGTGCCATATGAAAAGCTGTATGAGATGGATGCAGTGAACGACGACTTTAAAGAAACAGATGTTGTGGTAGTTATTGGTGCAAATGACGTTATTAATCCTGCTGCACGTGATGCAGTTGATACTCCAATTTATGGTATGCCGGTTCTGAATGTTGATCAGGCAAAAGAAATAATAATTTGCAACTTCGACTTAAACCCGGGATATGCCGGTGTTGAAAATCCTTTATATACTCAAACTGAGAAGGTTCACCTTTTGCTTGGAGATGCTAAGGATTCATTAAGTTCTTTGCTGGAATATTTGGCATAAACCTAATATAGGATTCATTTATAGATGATAAATATTAATTATGGAAATATTTCAATAATGTATCTCTAATTTTTTGCAGGTTGAGATAAATTAGTTTCCTTTGTTTATATTATTTTAATAGTTATAAACTGCTAAAATATTCTTTAATTACAGCTAATAATGGAAAATTTAAAAAAAGAAAACGAAATACAGATAGAGTTGAACGATGAGATTGCACAAGGTACTTACTCCAATTTGGCTGTAATCTCGCATTCTTCTTCTGAATTTGTTATAGACTTTGTGAGAATTGTTCCCGGAATGCCTAAAGCCAGGGTTAAATCAAGAGTTATTCTTACCCCTGAGCACGCAAAGAGATTGCTATTGGCACTTCAAGACAATATCAAAAAGTTTGAGAGCCAAAACGGTGACATACGTGTTCAGAATAATCCGGGCTTTATTCCACCAATAGGTGGAGTGGGACATGCTTAGTATTAGGTGATTTTTAAGAAAAGAAGAATGATTATCATTATTTAATGAATCATCAAAATCTATAAAAACAAGTTAAATATTTAGTCCTATGGATCTACTCTTAAGTGCTGCTACCGTCAGCTGGTCGAGGGCACAATTTGCATTAACTGCATGTTATCACTGGATATTTGTGCCACTTACCATCGGCTTGGGTCTTATAATGGCAATCATGGAGACAATCTATGTTAAGACCGGCGATGAGAAGTGGAAGGTTATTTCTAAATTCTGGCAAAAAATATTTGCAATTAATTTTGCTATAGGTATTGCTACCGGAATTATTCTGGAGTTTCAATTTGGCACTAACTGGTCAAACTACAGCTGGTTTGTTGGTGATATATTTGGAGCTCCGTTAGCAATTGAAGGAATAATTGCATTCTTTCTTGAAGCAACTTTTGTAACTGTCATGTTTTTTGGATGGAACAGAGTTAGTAAAGGTGTTCACCTGCTTTCTACATGGATGGTATTTATAGGTTCGGTTTTATCTGCTCTGTGGATTTTAATTGCAAATGCATGGATGCAATTTCCTATAGGAATGGAGTTCAACCCGGATACCGTAAGAAATGAGATGACAGATTTCTGGTCTATTGTAACTTCGCCAATAGCAATAAACAAGTTTCTTCATACTGTATTTGCAAGCATTGCTGTTGGAGCATCATTTGTGGCTGGTATATCAAGTTGGTATCTGTTAAAGAAACGTCATGTTGACTTTGCCATAAAAAGTATGAAACTTGCTTCTGTTATTGGGTTAATAACCTTTGTAATGTTGGCTGTTACAGGTGATGGTTCGGCTTATGAGGTGTCGCAAAAACAGCCCATGAAGCTTGCTGCAATGGAGGGCTTATATGAAGGGAGCGAAGGAGCCGGATTGGTTGCAGTGGGTGTGCTTAACCACTCAAAACAATCGTATAGCGATGATGTTAATCCTTATATCTTTAAGGTTGAGATTCCAAAGCTACTCTCTTTCCTGGGCTACAGAGATTTCAATGCATTTGTGCCGGGTATAAAAGATATAGTTGAAGGAGGTTATACTCTACCGGATGGAACAACAGCTCTATCCTTTGAAGAGAGAAAGGAAAAAGGTGAAACTGCTATTAAGGCACTGGCCGATTATCAGATAGCCAGAAAAGCAGAGAAGGAGGCGCTCGAATCGGGTAATTCGTCCGCAGCATCAACAGCTGCGTTGAGCGCTGAAAATCATGCTGCAATATTGAAAGATAACTATGCACACTTTGGTTATGGATATCTTGAAACTGCCGAGGATATGATCCCTAATGTTCCTATTTCCTTTTATAGCTTTCACATAATGGTTATTATAGGGATGTATTTTATCCTGTTCTTTTTAGTGTATCTGTATTTCTTATATAAAAAGGATTTGAGAAATACCCGTTGGTTGCTTTATGTAGGTTTGTGGAGTATTCCGCTATCATTTATTGCTGGACAGATGGGATGGATTGTTTCTGAAATGGGAAGGCAGCCCTGGACTATTCAGGATGTTCTTCCTGTAAGCGTTGCTGCATCGGGAGTATCTGCAGGGCATGTTATAACTACATTTATCATGTTTGCTTTGATTTTTACCGGATTACTTATTGCTGAGATCACTATAATGGTGAAACAGATTAAGAAGGGTCCCGAAGAGATTGTTGCTGAAGATGAGGGCTATTAACAGTTTATGTTTAATCAATTAAAAGATATATATAATGATTACATATGAATTTCTTCAACAATATTGGTGGGTTGTAATGTCTCTCCTTGGTGGAATTCTAGTTTTTTTGATGTTTGTTCAGGGTGGACAGTCGATGCTTGGCTCATTGTCTCGAACAGAAGAAGAGAAAAAGATTCTTGTTAATACTTTAGGGCGTAAATGGGAATATACATTTACCACATTAGTTGTTTTTGGAGGTGCCTTCTTTGCAGCATTTCCTTTGTTTTACTCAACCAGTTTTGGAGGTGCTTACTGGGCATGGATGATATTGCTGTTCAGCTTTGTGATGCAGGCAGTATCGTATGAATTTCAGTCGAAACCCGGAAATATATTTGGCCCCACAACCTACAGAGTTTTCCTTTTTCTTAATGGGATAATCGGAACATTCTTACTAGGAGTTGTAGTAGCAAGCTTTTTTACCGGCTCTGAGTTTATTGTTGCAAAAGGCAATATTGCTGGTTTAGGTGAATCGGGTAATGTAATTAGTCAGTGGCAAAACCCCTTACTAGGTATTGAGCTGGTTACAAACCCAAGAAATATTGCATTAGGTCTGGCAGTACTGTTTCTTGCAAGAACATTGGCAAGCCTTTACTTTGTGAACAGATTAAACTATAAAGTTTTGGAGAAAAGATCGCAAAAGTTTGTACTGTATAACGGAGTGCCATTTGTTGTGTTTTTCCTTATATTTCTAATATGGACTCTTGTTTCTGAAGGCTATGCAGTAAACCCCCAAACAGATGTTGTTTATATGGAGAAGATGAAGTATTTAAACAACTTTATTGAAATGCCGGTTGTAGGTATTTTATTTGTATTGGGCGTACTTGCAGTTCTATATGGTATAATAAATACAATAATCAACTTTAAGTTTAAAAAGGGTATATGGTTTGCAGGAGCAGGTACTATAGTTACCGTAACAATGCTATTGCTGGTTGTCGGACTAAATAATACAGCATATTATCCTTCGTCTGTTGATTTACAAAGTTCACTAACTATATATAATTCATCATCAAGCTATTTCACGCTATCGGTTATGTCGGTTGTATCACTTTTTGTGCCGATTGTAATTGGATATATTATTTTTGCCTGGGGCTCACTTGAGAAAAAGAAGCTTGGAGTTGAAGAGGTTAAAAGTGACGGACATGTTTACTAAAAAATTACTTATTACAAGTTAATTATAAAGATTATGGAAGGGGGTGTAAAATTTACATCCTCTTTTTTATTATTTAATTGACATATTATACTATGTTATCACAATAAATTAATGTAAATTTGTAATAATAATTTAATAGTTTCTCTATGGAGGAGTTGGGTAAAAAGTTGATTTTCATGCTATTATCACTAATGGTGGTAGTTGTATTTTCATGCACAAGTAGCAGTAATAGTGAGTTCAAGACAGTTAATAGAATTGATTTTGATACCATTAGTGTAGATGAGAGACATCATCTTGATAATGATGCAGCCGGCCCATATTGCGATATTAATGTAGAGTTTATTTATCCGGCTGCTGCTGAAGATTATAATCTTGAGAATTTACAACAGTTTTTTGTAAGGTCTGTTTTTGGTATATCTTTTGAATCTATTTCGCCGGAGCTGGCAGTTGATGCTTATGTTAAAAACTACTTTGAGAACTATACACGCGATGCAAACACATATCAGCTAAATACAACGGAGATTGATGAACTGAACGCACTGATTCCTGACGCAGACATCTCTAACAGTATGAATGAGTCTGATAATCTGTTTTATTCATATTACGAAAGTCTGTCGGACTCAATAGTTTTTAATAAGTATGATATTATATCTTTTCAGGTTAAACAATCTAATAGTAAAAGAGGAGTAACATCAGACTACGTTTCTTACTCTAACTATGTAGTGAATTTGCTGACAGGTAAGCAGATAACCGAAAATGAGATATTCATGGCCGGTTTCGACAGAGCGCTTCAAAATCTGATTATTACCTCACTGCTGGATCAAAATGACGCCAAAAGTATAGAGGAGCTGGAAGATATAGGTTTTTACGGTGTCAGGGAGATTCTGCCAAACGGTAACTTTCTGTTAACTGATAAAGGAATAATCTATACATATAATAAAGGAGAGTACTCAGCAATTCAATTGAGTGCCCCGGAAGTTTTTATTCCTTATAATTCTGTTCGCTCAATATTAAGGGAAAACACCATAATTAGTAGATTAGCCGATTTATAGTGGATCAAGTAATTAAATATTTTCCAGAATTATCAGAATTGCAAAAAAAGCAGTTTGCTACACTTTTTGAATTATATTCTGATTGGAACAGCAAGATTAATGTGATATCAAGAAAGGATATAGATAATCTTTATTTACATCATATCTTACACTCACTATCTATTGCTAAATACATAAGTTTTAAAGATGGCACAACAGTAATGGATGTGGGGACAGGGGGTGGATTTCCGGGAATACCGCTTGCGATTTTATTTCCGCAAGTGAATTTTTTACTTCTTGATAGTATAAGAAAAAAAATAATGGTAGCCAGTGAGATATCTGACTCTATTGGTTTAAAAAACGTTGAGTTTGTTCATTCGCGTATTGAGGATGAAAAGCGTAAGTTTCATTTTGTTGTTAGCCGGGCAGTTATGTTGTTGCCGGATCTTGTTAAAATTATACGGAAGAACATTTCTAAGGAACAGATTAACTCTTTGCCAAATGGATTGATTTGCCTTAAGGGAGGTGATCTGAAAGAAGAATTAAAACCGTTTAAAAATATTGTTGAAGAGGTGTCGCTGGATTCATATTTCTCTGACCCTTTCTTTCAGACTAAAAAGTTGGTCTATGTACCATTAAACTAGTCTAAATTGAAAAGAAAGTGTTACTTTTGCAATGAGTACAATTCAATTTTTTCAATCAATGAAAATTAAAACTTTCGAATTCAACCCTTTAGGAGTAAATACCTATGTGCTCTCTGACGAGACTGGAGAGTGCGTTGTTATTGATCCTGCATGCTTTTACGCAGACGAAAAGGAGCAACTGATTAACTATATCAATGATAATAATTTAGTAGTTAAGCACTTGCTAAATACACATTTACACTTTGATCATATATTTGGAATCAACCTGATATCGTCTGAGTATGGTGTTGCATTGGAGTGTCATAAATCTGACGAATTTCTACTTGAAAACATAGCCGGACAGCTTCAGCTGTTTGGTATCCCTGCCTCCAACGGTGACTATATGCCTGAAATTGGTAATTATCTTGAAGAGGGTGATGTTGTAACATTTGGGAATCAGAGGCTTCAGGTGAGACATGTGCCGGGCCATTCTCCGGGGAGTATTGTTTTTTATAGCGAAGAGAGCAAAAGTTTGTTCAGCGGTGATGTACTTTTTCATGAAAGTATTGGAAGAACAGACCTTGCAGGAGGTAGCTTTGAGCAGCTTGTTGATGGAATTCATAATAAAGTATTTAGCCTACCCGACGACACAAGAGTCTATTCAGGTCATGGACCATGGACTACAGTTGGTCATGAGAAAAGAAACAATCCATTTGTTGGAACTATTCATTAATAATCTAATGCAGTAAAAATAAAATTTCAGTATGATGAAAATGGAACAATTCAAAAAAAGACACATTGGAATAAGTGAGGATGATAAAAAGGTGATGCTTGAAACAATTGGAGTTTCTTCTGTTGAAGAGCTAATTGATCAAACTATACCGTCAGATATACGTATAACTGAATCTTTGAATTTACCGGCTCCGCTTTCGGAGAATGAATATATGGAGGAGATTACAAAAATCGCTTCCGGGAATAAGCTTTTTACATCATACATAGGTATGGGCTGGTATGACACAATTACTCCGTCGGTGGTTTACAGAAATGTTTTTGAAAATCCTGTATGGTACACATCTTATACGCCATATCAGGCTGAAATTTCTCAGGGAAGGCTTGAGGCACTGCTGAACTTCCAGACTATAGTAAGTGAACTTACTGCACTTCCTCTGGCAAACAGTTCGTTGCTGGATGAAGCTACTTCTGCTGCCGAAGCTGCTCAAATGATGTACGGTTTGAGAAGTAGAGATCAGGTTAAAAATAGTTCAGAAACTCTGTTTATAGATGAGAATATGTTTCCCCAGACTTTGTCTGTTGTTAAAACAAGGATGAATTATGTGGGAATTGATGTTGTAATTGGTGATTATAAATCAGCTGTACTGGACAACTCTTTTTTTGGTGCTATTTTGCAATATCCTAATGGTGATGGTAGTGCAGTGGACTATAGAGAGTTTGTGACTAAAGCACACGAAGTGGGGTGCAAGGTTGCAGTAGCAACAGATTTGATGGCATTGGTAATGCTTACTCCTCCCGGTGAATGGGGTGCAGACATAGCATTTGGCAGTAGCCAGCGTTTTGGTGTGCCAATGTTTTATGGTGGTCCCTCTGCAGCATTCTTTGCTACCAGGGACGAGTATAAACGGTTTATGCCCGGTAGAATTATTGGTGTTTCTAAAGATGCGTATGGTAAGGAGGCTTATCGTATGGCACTTCAGACAAGGGAACAGCATATTAAGAGAGAAAAAGCTACTTCAAATATTTGTACTGCTCAGGCGTTGCTTGCAACGATGGCTTCTTTTTACGGAGTTTATCATGGTCCTAACGGACTAAAAGAGATTGCCGGTCGTATTCATTCTATTGCATCATATGTTAGTGAAGAACTAAAAACAATGGGGTATAAGCAGTTGAATGAAAACTTCTTTGATACATTAAAAATAAAACTTCCTGAAGGTATTACAGGAAAAAATATTCTGGAAAATGCAGAGATGAGATCTATCAACTTCCGCTATTTCGAATCGGGGGAAGTGGGTATTAGTATTGATGAAACTACAAATGCACATAAAGTTAATGAGCTGTTAGGTGTATTTGCTTTGTGTGCAGGAAGCTCTAAATCTTTTTTGATTGAAGATATGCCTGTAAAAGTTTCACTGAAGGAGTCTCTTGTTAGAAAGTCTGATTTTCTGCAACATCCAACATTCAATAGTTATCATACTGAAACTGAGTTGATGCGATATATTAAGAGACTTGACAGGAAAGATATATCTCTCGCACACTCTATGATTCCGCTCGGCTCATGTACTATGAAGCTTAATGCTGCAAGTGAAATGCTACCTTTAGGTTTGGCCGGATTGCAGAAAATTCATCCATTTGCTCCTGCATATCAAACGGAAGGTTATAATCATATTATTGAAGATCTTAGCGAAATGCTTGCTACAATTACTGGATTTGCTGCTACCAGTTTACAACCAAATTCGGGTGCTGCAGGTGAATATGCCGGTTTGATTACAATAGCAAGTTATCTTGAAAGTATTGGCGAAGGGCATAGAAAAATTGTTTTAATACCTGCTTCTGCACACGGAACAAATCCTGCGAGTGCAGTACAGGCGGGGTTTACACCTGTTACAGTAGCCAGTGATGCTCAGGGTAATGTTGATATGGACAGCCTGAGAGAAATGATTGAAAAGCATAGGGATAATTTGGCTGCATATATGATAACCTATCCTTCTACTCATGGTATATTTGAGACAGGTATCAAGGAGATGTGCCGTTTGATTCATGAAGCAGGTGGACAGGTTTATATGGATGGTGCAAATATGAATGCTCAGGTGGGTTATACTAATCCGGGCACTATTGGAGCAGATGTTTGTCATCTTAATTTACATAAAACATTTGCTATTCCTCATGGTGGTGGTGGCCCTGGTGTTGGTCCGATATGCGTGGCAGATCATCTGGTTCCGTTTTTACCCGGACACCCTGTAGCTTTTGGAAATGATAATAATACAGTTTCTGCAGCTGCTTACGGTAGTGCGGGTGTACTGGAAATCACATATGCCTATATACGTATGATGGGTGCTGAAGGCTTGAAGGAAGCAACCGGTACTGCTATTCTGAGTGCCAATTATCTTGCTGAAAAACTTGTTGATTCTTATGGCATTTTATACAGAGGAAATCAAGGAAGAGTAGGGCATGAACTTATTTTGGATTGCAGAGGATTGAAAGATGTGTCAGGTATTACTGAAACAGATATTGCGAAGCGGTTAATTGACTACGGTTACCATGCTCCTACATTATCGTTTCCGGTGCAGGGCACATTAATGGTTGAACCTACCGAGAGCGAAAGTTTGGTTGAACTGAATCGCTTTGTGGATGCCATGAATGAGATTCATGAGGAGATTATAGAAGTGTCACGAGGTGAATATACGTTAGAAGATAATGTGTTGGTTAATGCTCCTCACCCTGAGTATGAGATTGTTGCAGATGATTGGAAACATGCATACCCGAGAAGCAAGGCGGCATATCCGCTACCTTATGTGAAAGAAAATAAGTTTTGGGTTAATGTTGCACGTGTTGATAATGCATATGGCGACAGAAACCTGATATCAAGTCTGATTTCAGAGGATTAGTATAATTCAGGAATTTCCCCTTGTTCGAAAACGATCAGGGGGGAATTTGAAATATCTCTTTTGAAGGTGCTAATCAGACTTTGATTTACCTCAGTTAAGATTACTTTAACACGGTTGTCCATTACATCGGGGTAGGCGCCTGCAAAGTGGGTAATTATTGGGTGTTCATTTGGAATTGACTGATCGATAAGGAATTCATCTATATCATCCATCACCAGCATCATATCTCTATATGAGTACTGAACTGATTCTACGTTGAAGTTGGTGGTTCCAAGTATTTCAATAAGATTTTTTTTATTCTCTTCGCGATTACCGGTTACGGCAACTACAAAAATTCCGTTGTTATCGATAAATGACCCGCCATAAAAACTTGGGTAGATATCCGGGTCGGATTCGCGCTCCATCCAATCTTTACTGAAATATGTCATTAGTTTTTCGTGTAGATCAACAGCTGAAATAGTTTGAGTGATCTGATTTTCATTTGCAGTGTTAACAGTGTCGGATCCGGACTTGTTTCGCTGATTACAGCCAATCAGAACCGCAAATAGTAAGATAAATAAGATGTAGTAATTCTGTTTCATTCTTTATTGTTTTAAAACATACAACACAAAATATAACATTTTATATAAAGTATTTGTTTATCTATTTGAGTAACTTTGTTTTCATAATCAATAAACCAATTCAATTGATGATTAGAAGAATTGTTAGAAATATAAGCGTTGTTGCAGTATTATCGGTTTTTGTGTTTTCTGTGAGCTGTGATTCAGAGGATATAAGTGATAATGCTACACGATTAAGAATAAAACTGACTGATGCTACTTCTTTAGTAATGAAGGAGTTCTATATTGATATAACCGGTATAGACTTGTTTGTTACCGATTCTGTGAATACTGAAGGTGAATGGATTTCACTTGAATATAATGGTGGAGAATATAATATATTAAAGTTGAGAAATGGTAATACAGTTCAGCTTGTAGATCAATACTTTCCGGCAGATAAAAATATTAATAAGATAAGAGTTCTTTTAGGGAACAACAACAGAATTATAACAGTTACCAATGAGGCGGTTGCTCTGCAAAAATCAGATAATGTAATTGATGGAATAATAATTGACAATATTGATGCAGATTTGGCGGTTAATGTTATCACCAGTATTATTATTGATATAAACGCAGCACTGTCGGTTAAGGAGATAAACGGCAACTTCTTTTTGGATCCTGTTTCGAGAGCTTTTCCGGAAATTTTTGGAGGGTCTATTAAAGGATATGTAGCGCCACCGCAAGCAAATCCCTTTGTTGCAATAACTCAGGATAATGATACATTATTAACAATTCCGGAATCCGATGGTATGTTTATGTTCTTAGGATTAAATGAAGGGCCCTGGAAGATACATATTATTGCTGATCCTTCAACTTTATATAAAGACACAGTATTTACCGATACCTTGTCGATGGGACAGAAACTGGAGTTGACACCAAAACCGATCCGACTCTCTTTTTCTACCACTGAAGAATAGCGTATTAATTAATTTTATTATCTTTGTGATAGCTAATAAACAACAAACTTTTAACAGATATGAGAAAATTCCATTTTGCTTTGATTTTAGCAAGTTTGCTAGTTTTAGGTGTATCATGTAAACCTAAACAAAGTGCTTATAAACAGGTGTATGAAGCCGCTAAGGAAAGAGAAATGCAACAGTCTGCATCTCAGCCAACAACAGTAGTAAAGGATGCAAGTCAGCTTCCTCCGGTAGAAGTATCAGTTCGAAAAGAAAAGGTTGAGCCGGTATATGCGACTGATGCAGCGGGACTAAAGAGATTTAATGTTGTAATAGCCTCGTTAAGTGTAAAGCTTAATGCTGAGTCTCTTAAACAAAGAATGGAGAATGAAGGACACCAGGTTATTCTTGCTGAAAATGAGCAGGGTATGTATCGTGTGATTGTAGCCAGCTACGACAATAAGGAACAAGCTGCTGCAAAACGTGAGGAAATTTATAAAACTTATTCATCTAAAGGAAATACAGATTACTTAAGAAGAACTTACGGAGTTCCTTTTAATGATTTGTGGATTCTTGAAAGAGAATACTAATTAAATCATACAACAGTGTGATTCGTTTTCTTGGTACCGGTACATCTACCGGAGTGCCGCAAATTGGCTGCAGTTGTGAGGTTTGCAGTTCTGAAGACTTGAGAGATGAAAGATTACGGGCTTCTCTTTTGATTGAAAATGAAGAGACGGTCGTTTTTATCGATTGCTCTCCTGATTTCAGACAGCAAATGCTTCAAATTCCTTTCAAAAAAATTGATGCTATTTTGTTCACACACGAACATTATGATCATGTAGGGGGGATTGACGACTTGCGGCCATTTTCGCGTTTTGGTACAGTAGAACTATACATGGAAAAGCATCTTGAACATGCTATCAGAGAACGAATGCCTTATTGTTTTACTCCAAATAGATATAGCGGTGTTCCTGATATTAATATTAATAGAATTAATGACGAGGATTCATTTAATATCGGAACACTTAAAATAACTCCTATCAGGGTAATGCACTATATGTTACCTATTTTGGGATTTAGAATAAATGATTTTGCATATCTGACTGATGTTAAGACTATACCTGAATCTGAATTTGAAAAGCTTAAGGGGATAGACACTCTTGTTTTGAATGCATTGAGAAGAACTGAGCATATTTCGCATTTGAGCTTGTCGCAAGCAATTGAACTTTCAAACAAGATTGCTCCGAAAAAAACATATTTCACTCATATGAGTCATGAAATTGGTTTACACGCTGATATTGAAAAAGAGCTTCCACCAAACTTTTATTTTGCTTATGATGGGTTAGAATTACCACTAATCTGATATTCTTTATCTTTTTTAACCAAAATCTATGCAACATTTCAAGATAGTCATCATCTTTATAATAAAAGGTTATAATGTATTATACAATCAATTTGTATATTTGTGGTTACTAAGCGCTATTATATCATAAGTACTTTAAACTTTTGCTACATTAATCAGTCAAAAGTATTGAATAGGAAAATTAATCAATAAACAATATAAAAAGAGGAAGAGTATATGAAAACTAGAAAAATTATACTTGCTGTTTTATTAGTAGCTATACCTCTCTTTGGTTTTTCCCAGGAGTGGGACGATATCTACGCAGATCCTTCCCGAAGTGAATCAGTAACAATAGATAAGAAAAAAGATTCTGAACAGGATAAAAAACGTGTAGTTATTGTTCAGGGTGATATTTCCAATATGGAGGTTACAGCAAACGGCAGAGATATTGACGAATATAATCGTCGCGATAACGCAAACAGTCAAACTGAAGATCAGGAGTATTCGGAGACCGATGAATATCAGGATTATGAATATACCGACAGAATAGTAAGATTTCACGATCCGGAATCAAGTATTAAGATTACCGGTGCTGATGAAGTTATAGTTTATGTAGGTGATGATATTTATGAAGGTTATAACAACCGGGGATGGAATACTCATTTACATGTAGGTTGGGGTTGGAATTCATTTTATCCCTGGTATGATCCATGGTACTATAGTGGATGGTATAGCCCTTGGTACTACGGAAGCTGGTACAGTCCATGGTATTATGGTAGTTGGTACAGACCCTGGTATTACAGTAGCTGGTACAACCCATGGTATTACGGGTACGGTGGATGGCACTCACCTTGGTATTATGGTCATTATGGTCATTACGGACATTGGGGATATGGCGGTGGATATAGTCATGGATTCTATGATGGATATTACAGCAGCTTAACTAACAACCGTTCAGGTAGGAGTTCGGGTATTTACAGAACTAGCTCGGCAAACAGAACTACTGCATCTGCAGTGGGGGTATCAGGCAGAACTGCAGGAACAAGAGCCAGCTCCAGAGATGTTGTTTCCGGAAGAACTTCGGGTACAAGCACAAGATCTGCTGTTTCAGGCAGAACCTCAACAACAGCACCAAGGACAAGAATTATAGACAGTTCGGGTAGGGCAATTGATTCAAGAACAGGTAATGTAGTAAATCGTGCAAGTTCAACTACTCGATCAAGCTCGGTTAACAGAACAACTCAACCGACAAATACAAGAAGTAGCTCTACTTATCAAAGAAGTTCTACAACTCCTAACAGAAGCGGTAATACTTACCAAAGAAGTACAAATACGCCTACACAGACAAGAAGCAGCTCTGTAAACCAAAGGAGTACAACAAATCAAAGCAGGAGCACATATAGTACACCAAACAGAACTTCAACAACTACCAGAAGTTCATCAGTTTCAACTCCTAGCAGAAGTTCATCTTCAAGCGGATCATTTGGTGGAAGCAGTCGCAGCTCAAGCAGTAGCTCAAGTAGCAGCGGTCGCTCCAGCGGAGGAAGAAGATAATATAAATCATAAAGTGTCTCATTATATTCAAAATATTGAGGCACTTTTATACTTTGATTCTAAATAAGAAAATATAAATGTAGTTTATGAAAAAAATCACATACATACTTTCAATATTAATTATTTCAGTTGCACCCATTTTTGGACAATCTGAAGTAGATGCTATAAGATTTTCGAGGGATGATCTTTATGGTACTGCAAGAGCTATGGCTATGGGGGGTGCTTTTGGAGCATTAGGAGGAGACATGACCGGTGTTAATATTAATCCGGCAGGAATTGCTGTATACCGGAGTTCGGAAGTTGCAGGTACTTTTTATTTGTCGCATGAAGGATCATCAGTAAATGGTAATGATGCAAACAAAACTAAGTTTGAAATGAATAATCTTGGTTTTGTAGGTTATTTTCCACTTAGTAATGATGTTATGCCTCTTATAAATTTTGGTTTCTCTTTTAATAAGCTAAAATCATTTGATAAAAATATTAATGCATTAGGAAGTCCGGCAAGTACTATGTTGGATTATATTGCGGACAGGAGTGCAGGAGTTTATCCGGGCGATTTGGAATTGAGGGACGATCTTCCTGATCCGTTTCTTTCTCAGCCCTGGCTAACAGTATTAGGATACAACTCATGGCTTATAAATCCTAATGATGATGCCGGAAACAGCTATTCTCCTTTGGCCGTACCGGGTAATGCTGTTAATGAGATACGTTTACGTGAACTGGGTAGTATAGACAACTACGATTTTACTGTTGGCACCACATTTAATCATGTCCTCAACCTTGGGATTGCGTTGTCAATTAAAGATATATCATACAGACTAACTTCAGAGTATCTGGAGGACTTTAATAACTATGAAGGTGGATATACCTTAACAAATTGGCTAACAACGAATGGGGCAGGAGTAAGTGCTAAATTTGGAGCTATTTATCGTCCGATAAATGAGCTCAGGCTTGGGTTATCATATCATACACCTGTTTGGTATTCACTTACTGAAACTTATGAGGCAGAGATTAATGATGATATGGGGGCTTTTGTTGATGACCCCACATATACACCTGCTGAAACTTATTCAAAAAGATTCTCAAATGATTATGATTTGAAAACACCCGGTAAGATAGTTGCAAGTGTTGCAGCCGTTCTGGGCAATAGATTTATTGCAAGTCTTGATTATGAGTTGGTTGACTACAGTAAAATGAAGTTAAGTATTCCTTCAAACATTTCAGATCCGGGTGATTGGTATGAAGTTGATAACGAATATATTTCAATGGATTTCAAACCCACATCAACTGTTAAGGTTGGAATGGAATACCGTTTTTCACCTTCAGTTTATGGAAGATTAGGATATGCATGGATGCAGAACCCATATGAAACAGAGTTTAAAGAAAGTGGTGATGCATTTATCCCAAATTCTAACACAGTTTATAGAATGGAAGGTGATGCTAATTACTTCACAGGTGGTGTAGGTTTCCGATTGAGCAGAAATTTCTTTGTAGACTTAGCTATGGTATACAAAACTCAAACTGACGATCTTTACCCATTCCCTAATTTATATACTGAAAACAGACAAGAACTTGTGATTGACGCTAATCCTTTTGAGTTGAAAAATAGCTCATTCAGAGGATTGGTAACTGTTGGATACAAGTTCTAATATAATTAGTTTACATAATATTGAGAGCCGGTAATTATGTTGCCGGCTTTTATTTTGGCTTTATTCCGCAAAATGGATTAACTTTGTATTCATTTGAAATAAAATAATAGAACTATATAATGAATCAGGAAAAGGGATATCTGGCCCCGGGTAACAGAAAAAAGATAACAACTCACAGACTTCTTGAAATGAAGCAAAATGGTGAAAAAATTAGTATGCTTACAGCATATGACTATTCTATGGCTTCGATTATTGATAATGCGGGAATGGATATTATCTTGGTTGGTGACTCAGGCTCAAATGTAATGGTAGGTAATAAAACTACATTACCTATGACAGTTGACCAGATGATATTCATGGGAAAATCGGTTATGAATGGCGTGGAGAAATCTATGGTTGTTATTGATATGCCATTTGGAAGTTATCACGCAAGTCCTGAAGATGCTGTAAAAAATGCAGTCAGAATAATGAGGGAAACCGAAGCCGATTGCCTTAAACTTGAAGGTGGAGCAGAGATTATTGAATCTGTAAAAGCAATCTTGGCAGCAGGAATTCCTATTATGGGACATCTTGGTTTAATGCCTCAATCAATAAATAAATATGGATCATTTGCTTTACGCGCAAATGATGAAAAAGAAGCAACAAAACTACTTGAAGATGCTAAGTTACTGCAGGAAGCAGGGTGCTGTTCTATAGTTCTTGAAAAAATACCGTCAGAAGTAGCAAAAAAAGTAGCGCAGGAGTTAACTATTCCAATAATTGGTATTGGTGCAGGCCCTTATGTTGATGGTCAGGTGTTGGTTATGCACGACATGCTTGGGTTAAATAAGGGTTTTTCACCTAAGTTTTTGCGTCGTTATGCTAATCTTTATGATGAGATGACCAATGCAGTCCAAAACTATATTAAGGACGTTAAATCATCTGATTTTCCATCAATTGATGAGAGCTATTAGTCATCTTCATATATTAACTCATTATAGTTGGGGATATCTGTAAGATATTTGTAACTGTGATTCTTATAGTCCATTTCGCAACAATAATGATTAACACCGTTAGAAACAATAATATATTTTACTTTTAAAACACTGTTGTAACGAACAACCTGATCAAATATACTCTGTGATATTTGTAGTTCAGACTTTTTGTATTCTATAATCATTAATGGGTCAAGTGTCTTATTGTAAACAACAGTATCACATCTTCGGGACAGCTTATTAAAAATAATAGATTCCTCATTTGCCATTAAAGATTTTGGATATTCTTTTTCGGAAATTAGAAAGTTAACAAAATGTTGTCGAACCCATTCTTCAGGGGTAAGTATAACAAACTTATTTCTCAGAGGGTCGAATATCTCGAGACTATTGCTGCTTTTTCTAATTTTTGCATCATAAGATGGTAAATTTAATGGGTACATATCGTATCTTTGTTTGTGAACGTGTGTTCAATCGACACAAAAATAGAGCATTTTATGAGAACAAAACAACAAATTGTAGAAAATTGGCTTCCAAGATACACAAAAAGAGCCTTGAGTGATTTTACTAAATACATTCTTTTAACCAACTTTCAAAAATATGTTGAGATTTTTGCTGACCATTTTGATGTTCCTATAGTGGGAATAGATGCAAATATGCCAAATGCTTCAGCAAACGGAATTACTATTATTAATTTTGGCATGGGAAGTGCCAATGCTGCTACGGTCATGGATTTGTTGAGCGCCGTATCTCCCAAAGCTGTTCTGTTTCTTGGAAAATGTGGGGGACTGAAAGCCAGAAGTAATTTAGGTGATTATATTTTACCAATTGCAGGTATCAGAGGTGAAGGAACATCAAATGACTACTTTCCTCCTGAGGTGCCATCACTTCCTGCTTTTAATATGTTACGTGCGGTTTCGTCTAATGTACGCGACTTTAACAGGGATTACTGGACTGGAACTGTTTATACTACTAACCGGCGTGTATGGGAATATGATGATGATTTTAAAAGTTATCTAAGACAAATTAGAGTAATGGCGGTTGATATGGAAACTGCAACACTATTTACATGCGGATTTGCTAATCATATCTCTACAGGTGCTCTTCTCCTTGTTTCAGATCAGCCTTTAATATCGAGTGGGGTTAAAACCGAAGAGAGTGATAAACTTGTTACTGAGAACTTTGTAGAAGAGCATGTTAAGATTGGTATTAAATCTCTGTCATCAATAATAAACAAAAGCTCCACAATCAAACATCTTAGATTTGATTGGTAATCAATCATACGATCAAATATTTATAATATATGGCAAAATCTACTGTAACATATGATTCAATTCGAAATAGCATTATAAACAGACAATTTAAGCCCATTTACCTCTTTATGGGTGAAGAGTCTTATTTTATAGATGAACTAACCGAGTTGCTCTCAAGTACGGTCTTAAACGAGACAGAGAAGGATTTTAATATGCTCACTTTTTATGGAGTAGATTCTGATGTAAACAAAATCATTGCTGCTGCTCGTCGCTTTCCAATGATGGCTGAGCATCAATTGATAATAGTAAAGGAGGCTCAGAACCTAGATAAGTTTGAAGTTCTTGACTCTTATGCTAAGAATCCTATGAGGTCTACGGTACTGGTTATCAATTACAAATATGGAACGGTAGATAGGCGAAAGGGTGTTATTAAAAAAATTGAAAAAGAGGGAATCGTATTTGAATCTAAAAAATTATATGATAATCAGATTCCGGGGTTTATAACTACATATTTTAAAAATAAAAATATAGACATCGATGCTAAATCAGCTCAAATGTTGTCTGATTATGTAGGTAATGATATAAGTAAGCTTGTACCACAGTTTCAAAAGCTGGAAGTTTCACTTCCTGAATCACAATCGCTAAGAAGAATAACTTCTGATTTGATTGAAAAGAATGTAGGTATTAGTAAAGATTTCAATAGCTTTGAACTTGTAAATGCAATAGCAATTAAAGATTCAGTTAAAGCAAATCAAATAGTTAACCATTTAGGCAAAAACCCCATAATGGGAACAATTGCTGTACTTTTTAATTACTTCAGTAATCTTTTAGAGTGTTTCTGGCTACCCAAAAAAGATGAACGCAACTTAATGGAAGCACTCAATATAAGGTCTTTCACAATCATACGTGACTACTCTTCTGGTTTACGAAACTACAATGCTAGAAAGGTAATGGATATTATCACCGATTTGCGTACATATGATTCACGATCTAAAGGGGTAGATAATGTATCTGCCACACAGGGTGATTTGCTAAAAGAATTGGTTTATAAAATAATGCATTAAATATCGTTTTAGATATTATTTATCCAGTTAATAATTTTATCAGACATTGGGCTTTCTTTAGGCATTACAACATCTACAATATGTCCTTCTTCATCAATCATGAATTTTTGGAAGTTCCAGGTAACATCTTGATCGATTTTACCATTTTCAGAACTATTGGTTAGCCATTTATAGATTGGAGCTTGATCTTTACCTTTAACGCTTATCTTATCCATCATCGGAAACGTAACTCCATAATTTAGCGAACAAAACTCTTTTATTTCTTCATTGCTTCCCGGTTCTTGTCCCATAAAATTATTAGCGGGGAATCCAATAATTACAAAGTTTTTATCTCCATACTGGTCATATAAAGCTTGAAGATCTTTGTACTGTGGTGTTAGTCCACATTTGGAAGCTACATTTACTACTAAAACTTTTTTCCCTTTAAGCGTTGAAAGATCAAATTTATTACCATCAATATCCTTTACTACAAAGTCATGTAATGTTTTTAAGTTATCCATATTCTGATTGTTTAATTGCGTTAGATTGTTCTGTCCGATACAATATAGAGTGATTGATGTAAATATCACCACCAGCAAGAGTTTAGATTTTATATTATCTTTCATACGTAAATTCTTTGTATATATATATTTAATAATCAGTCAATTAAGCT
>CAZYNA010000029.1:0-3913 GCA_964648775.1 uncultured Proteiniphilum sp.
GTAAAACTATATGTGAACTCTGCATCTGACAGGAATATTGATTTGTTTACTCCGTCCGACATATTGTTATAGTAATGCTCGCCAATAAGCTTTATTGATAAATTGCTGACAGGGGTGAAGTTACACAAAACGGTTTGCCATATCTGCTCTGAAGATGATGTTATTTCACTTCCACTTACACTAATCCGGTTCTTAGAAAAACTTAATTCGTAACTGGCATTAAACCAGCTTGTGAGTGTTGAATTAACCTTGGGTGATATGCTCCACATATCGGAAGAGTAAGGGGTTTCATATTCATTTTGATATATTGATCCTTCGTAGCCCATGTATGAGGATCTTACAGTTATCATACCACGAATGAAATCTAAACCTTTACTGACGCTTCCATTTAACATCCACATACCTGATTGGCTGCTGCGGGGCACATAGCTGTTGAGGATAAATTCATTAATGAAACTGCGATTAGATGCTCTTACCGATTTATTCCAGGATCTGACTGCACTTACATTGCCAAAAAGAGTTTTTATAGCATTTCTGTACGATATGCCCGCTGAAACTGACTTCTGTGTTGCAGTTGAATAATCAATATAGCCAAGCGATAGGTTTCGATAATTCGTTAATATCAATCCATCGTAAAACTGCTGCTCATCAACCGGACTTTGCGTTAAACTTCCCGATAAGGAAGCAGACAAGCGGGTGGTTATAAAATATCGCATGGAAAGTCGGGGTGACACAAGAAACTTTGATACAGTCTCTTTTGTGTCAGATAGTTTATTGTTATACCTATAGGGAGTAAACGAAACAGGCATATCAAACCTTGCCTCAAATCCATCCTTCTTAAACTCTGCCTGAGGTGAAAGATATAAATTAAGATACTGCATAGAGATATCGTTGCTTAATCTTCCCAATGTATCCGATACTCCGGTCAGCTCACTCTCCATATCTCGGATTACACCAATAATACCCATTTTCATCGAGATGCTGACAGGGTTTATATAAAAGCCAAGTGATGTATTAGTGTTGGTATAAAATGCCGAGGAGTGAACCTGCTGTTGCTGTGTTTCATCATCTCTGGTTATTACGAGATGCTGAGGTTTTACCTGATAAAGATTGAAAGAATTGATTGTAAATGTTCTGGTCCCTGACCGTGAAAGAATTTCAAGATCATTGGAGACTCTGCGTTCGGGTACAGATCCTTCCTGCCTGTTTGGAAACGAACCGGTTATATCCATAGTTACGTCATCCCAATAAATGTCGGTATTAAGTTTGTTTTTTAAGTAGTATGAAGGTTTATTGTTAGTAATAGTGATATCGGCAGATAAACGGTTTTGTTTTGATAGTGAAGACTGCCCAATATCTGTTACTATAGTTGAGTCGATAAGAAAATAGGTTGTTTTGGAAAAATTATCAGAGTTAAGACGGTTGTTGGTATATGACACCTGAGATGTTAAATCGATATTATCTGCAATTGCCCAAAGGTTGTTTGTGCTAAACAGGTGTGATTTGTTGAATCGGGCCCTGTGGGCATCAATATCAGTGAGATAATTGGGTCTTACATTAATATAGTTGCTGAGGCTGTAATTTTTAGAAAACTGGCTCAATAGGTCATCAACACTAAACTGCCGTATTTCTCTTACTATATCCACTCCCGTATTATTTGTTTTATATGTATTGAGTGTCTGAGCCTTTGGAGTAAAACGCATTGCAAACAGCTCGGCATTCCATAAGAGGGGCTCAAAGCCCGTGCCAGCATTAACTGTACCTACCCATCGTGCTTTAGCATCTTCTTTCAGCCTTATATTAATTGCCGGATTATTTGAGAAGGAGATATCTTCAAGTGCTTTTATCGGCTGATGGTTTTCCATAACCTCAACACTGCCCACGTCTTTCTGGTGCATGTTTTCGGTTGCAAGGCTATAGCGACCCTCAAGCATATCCCGTCCTTCAATATAAAACTTGTTTATTGAAACACCATTATACTTGATGGCACCACTTTTCTCAACCTCTATTCCGGGCATCTTCTTTAGTACATCCGAAAGAGTTTTGTCCTGAGTATCTGCAAAGCTGGATACAACGTAAGTAATTGTATCACCCTTTTGATGAATTCCCGGAGCGTTTACGATAACCTCTTTAAGCTCAGTAGCCTGTTCAGACAGCTCTGCATTATAGTGCTCCCTATCATTTGTTAAAGCAATTGTTTGAGGGGCAAACCCCATCATGGAAAAGTGAATAACATGATTTTCGGGAAGAGCGGAAAATGATATCTCGTATCTTCCCTCTGCAGATGTTTGAGCGAACTTAACAATCCTGTTCTCTCCTGCCGGACGAACAGTAACCAGTACTCCTGCTAATGGCAGTCCGTCACTCTTATTGGTTACTCTGCCCGAGATTATAGCCTGTCCGGCTGAAACGGTAAGTGTAAGCAGCAATAAAGCAATAACTATCAGCGGGCTTCTTTTCATAATACAGAAGGTAGTAAGATTATCTGTAATCCTTTTCAATTAAATCCCTGTATACCGGTTTATTATTCCCGAAAGGAACTCCTGTTTCAGCTTCCATAATTGATGAGCTGTTTGTTAACTGGCTCATTTCAGCTTTCAACAATTCTCGGCGGTCAACTTCCCTGAACTTGCCTTTTGATGTTCTACGTTCACTAAAGAAAATGGGCTCTTCGGTTTTTTCAAGCCCAATTATATTAAAATGATATTGTTTGCCGTTATCATAAGCTTCCATAATCAGACCCGGCAAACCACTAAATTTCCATGGTCCGTCACTCACAGGTATATCAGGAGAAAACCATGCTGTCCATTCCCTGCCACGAAAATAGCATATCGCCTTTTGACATTGATAATCCAGTATAACTTTCAAACTATCCATTATTTCCCAATCCTGAGAATGCAGGTCGTCTTCATAGACATAGTCCTGCAAAGAGAGACCATCTGTTACAGTCATCTCTCCTTCAGGATAGTTCTTATAGATATATGCTTTCAATCGTTTGTGAGGATAATTCCCTTTAAAGAATTCTCCACTTTTAATTGCATTGTCTATCATTTTCCCAATTTTTCTATTTCCATCAGGAGATGCATTAATAGAGTCAACTTGGTTGCTGTAATGGCTATAGCATTTAGAAATATTATTTCCTATTTGTAGAATCAACAAATCATCCCTTGCTTTTCCCTCAAGTGTATCATTCAACCAGACGTATTGATAGTGGCATTTCAAATTGGCTATATCCAATACATCCTGACACAATACAATGAGGGAGAATAATGAAAGTAGAAAAGTTAGTGTTATCTTTTTCATATTATTTATTGTCGAGTTCATGGAAATAGCACGATAATATCTGTTTCACAGCCGTTTTAACTATTCGCAGACAACAAACTTACTAATTATTAGTACTTGTGAAATTTATTTGTGGTTGAATTGTGTTAAATTATTGAAATAATGCTCATTCTCGTGAGATTACACATCATCATATCATCTTCTTTCCCCAAAAAGTGTAACAGTTTTTCAGAAATAAATTATTACCTTTCGGAGAATATAAATAAAGTTTCTATACGCTTCTTTAATGACCGTGAGGTACGTGCAGTTGGGGATGATGAAAATGCTCTTAATATGGCTGTGAGCCTGCTGTTTAATCTTTTAAAAGCGGCAATTCGTCCAATATATTTCGCAGCTTGATAGCGGTACGCGGCATTGGTTCGGCCACGGTAAGACCTACAATATCGTATTCCTTTCCAATATCACTGATAAGGCGGGAAACTTCGCTTATCTTCATTCCGTCAGGCACAACGCCCACCGCTGCAATGATCTCCTTTGGATCCAAGACATCAAGATCATAATGAATAACCACTTTTGAAGCACCAGTAGTTTTCAGCCATTCCATAACTGCATGGCTGTTATCAGCAACTTC
>CAZYNA010000029.1:4013-31094 GCA_964648775.1 uncultured Proteiniphilum sp.
TGGGAAGCATCTTTCGCAGGAATATCAGGCATCCAGTGTGACACGATTCCACCCTGCCATTGTGGGTATAATAACCTTAGTGTTGATCTTTTATTTTCCATTGCACAGTATTTATTTTGATGTTTCGAGTAACAGTAGTGGCTCTTTTTCAACAAGATCCACTAATAGCAAAGATAAAAAAATTGTTGATTTTTAAGTTATCACAGTCTTTCTATGCGCTTGACCCCACTTTATCATTTCTGAAATTATTTTTTCAAATGTCTGGCAATATGCAGTAGGTTCATATTCGATCAGGACAGGCGAGTCCGAGGAGACGATTCGTGTGACCAGTTTATTCATTTCCATATCTTTTAATTCCCTGGACAGCATTCTTGTTGTAATACCCGGAATACTGCGCTCGATTTCGCGAAAACGTCTATTGCCATTGCAAAGCGAACTCATAATTGGTACCCTCCATTTACCCCCGATAAAGTAGAGAGTATCCTGTAACGCCTGTAATTCTTCTACATCACTATTTTTCATTTGTTATCAGATATACTATGTTATGCTGGTTACAAAAGTATAAAATATTTAGGGTAACTTTGTAGTAAAAGAAAAAACTATAAATCAGATGGATATAAAAGAAGCTATACACAAAAGACGCTCAATTCGTTTTTTTAAGGACAGCCAAATCGATCAGTGGGATAGCAAAGCAATATGTTGCGTCTGGCTATCCATATGATAAGAAGATAAACAGCTTTGTGAGCGAGCGTGAAGAAATAGAAACGATGCTGAAAATAAAAAAATAAAATTATGAATATCTTAGTGATTGGTGCTACCGGAAGAGTAGGAAAAAAATTGGTCGAGGGATTGTTAGAGGATGGACATCAGATAACCGGGACATCCAGAAAAACAGATAAACAGTTTGATTCTACTAACTACAGACAAATAGCTTTGGAAGTGACCGATTCTTTAACGGAAATAGAAAAAGCAATTCCCGATGATACTGAAGCTATTTATTTTGTATCAGGTTCACGGGGAAAAAACGTACTTCAGGTTGATCTGCACGGCGCCGTTAAAACAATGCAGGCTGCGGAAAACAAGGGTATTAAACGATACGTGTTATTGAGCGCTTTGTATTCCCTCGAGCCGGATAAATGGATCAATATTATTGACTATTACACGGCGAAATATTTTGCCGATTTGTATCTGATAAACCAGACCGACCTGGATTATACCATCTTACATCCGGGCAACCTGATGGAGACGAAAGGATCGGGCAGAATCACACTTGACGAAAGTCAAATGAGTATAACGGGAGAAAATTCTATTCAGAATGTGGCCGATACGCTTAGGGAAGTTCTGGACAAGCCCAATACATTCCGGAAATCAATACCGATGCTCGATGGCGATATCCTGATATCGGAAGCTATTTCAAATTTTTAGTGCGGCCGCATGAATCTACTACATGGGTAGCGACGCCGTTTTGAAATGGATATCTGATAATAATATCCAGCATTTAGCTGTCCATCTTGATGTGGATATTTTGGATCCCAAGTTATTCCGTTCTCAAATTTTCGCTAAGCCTGAACCTCTTTCAATAGATTGGGCTGAAGGCGAAATGAGTCTCCCGCAGGTAGCAAAACTACTCAAAGATGTATCTATGCAGACGCAGATAGTGGGATTAGGAATAACCGAGCATATACCCCGGGACGCTATTAACTTGCAAAATTTTCTTGCAGAACTACCTGTTTTGACCGATAAGGAATAGTATATACTTTAGTTATCATATTTATTAATTTTCATACAAAGATTAAATAAATTTGTCTTTTCCTGTAGAAAACTGTATTTTTGACAATTCACTTACAATGCAAACAATGGGAAAGCGAAGGAAACCTATTCAATTTAATGAAAAGCGATTATACTACTCTATTCAGGAGGTTGCAGACCACTTTGCTGTGAACGTATCTTTATTGAGGTTCTGGGAAAGTGAATTCGAAAATATCAGTCCAAAGAAAACTACAGGAGGAACACGACAGTTTACACGTGAGGATATTCAGCAGGTAGAGGTGGTTTATCATCTGGTTAAGGAGAAAGGTATGACGCTTGAAGGTGCTCGTCAGTCGCTTAAAACTAAGAAGGATGATGAAACAAAGCGTGTTGAGGTATTGGGTAGATTAACAGAACTGAAAAAAGAGCTGCTTATACTGGAGGAGGAGTTTGATAAACTGCATGAAATTCAAAAATATAACAAAACAATAAAAACTGAAGAATGATGAAAAAACTAATCTATCTGATTTTAATACTTGCTCCAATGCTATCTTGCTCTCAAAGTGGGAATGGCTCAATAAAAATGGGCGCCGAGCGAACAGATGTTTACTTTCCGTTGATTGAAGGAAAAAGAGTTGCTGTGATGAGTAACCAGACAGGGATGGTTGGAGAAGAGCATCTGGTAGATATGCTAATTCGTGAAGGAGTAAATGTTGTAGGTATATTCTCTCCTGAACATGGATTCAGAGGTACTGCTGATGCAGGTGAGCATGTAGCCAGTTCTATTGATGAAAAAACAGGAACTCCTATTTGGTCGCTTTACGGAAGTGGTAGTGGAAAGCCATCGGCAGATAAGATGGAAGAGTTTGATGTTTTGCTTTTTGACTTACAGGATGTGGGATTAAGATTCTATACTTATTATGCTAGTATGGCGCGACTTATGGATGCATGTGCTGAGCATGACAAGCAGATGGTTGTACTGGACAGACCAAACCCTAATGGTATGTATATTGACGGACCGATACTTGATATGAAGCATAAATCGGGGGTGGGCTGGTTGCCGATTCCTGTTGTGCACGGTATGACATTAGCTGAACTGGCTCTAATGATTAATGGAGAAAAATGGCTCCCTGAAGGAAGAATTTGTGATTTAACTGTTGTTCCGATGGAAAACTATACGCACCAAACTCTTTATGAACTGCCAATATTTCCATCTCCTAATCTTCCGAACAACCATTCAATATATTTATATCCGTCGACTTGCCTTTTTGAAGGTACAGTAGTGAGCCTGGGAAGAGGAACATCTTTCCCCTTTGAGGCATACGGACATCCAGATTATTCAGGCTCCGATTTCTCGTTTACTCCAAGAAGTGTACCGGGAGCAAAAAACCCTCCGCTGCTCGATCAGCTCTGTTATGGAGTTGATTTGAGAGGTATTCCGGATCAGGATATTATAGACAAGGGCTTCGATTTAAGCTACGTTATTGATGCCTATAACAATCTTAATATTGGTGACAAATTCTTCTCTTCATTTTTTGAGAAACTTGTAGGAGTTGATTATATTCGTCAGGATATAAAAAACGGGAAGTCGGCCGATGAGATTAAAGCGAAATGGGAAGGCGATGTTGAAGAGTTCAGAATTCAAAGAAAACCCTATTTACTCTATGAGGAGTAAATAGTTTTCATTTTGTTATTTTTTATATGGGTGCTACTCTCTTAATTGAGAATAGCACCCTTTTCGATTGTTAACTATATGATTTAAACTGCATTTTTTGTATTTTTGCACTTGTTGAATGTTTAGGATAAAGATATTATTGATTTTATGGAAATTGCAAGTAAATATAATCCTGCTGAGGTAGAGGATAAATGGTATAAATATTGGTTGGATAACAATTTATTCCACTCAGAGCCTGATGAGCGTGAACCTTACACAATTGTAATTCCTCCTCCAAACGTGACTGGAGTATTGCATATGGGGCATATGTTGAATAATACTATTCAGGATGTGCTGGTGAGGCGTGCACGTATGCAGGGTAAGAATGCTTGCTGGGTGCCCGGAACCGACCATGCTTCTATTGCTACAGAGGCAAAGGTGGTAAATAAGCTTGCTACGGAAGGAATTAAGAAGAGTGATCTTACTCGTGAGGAGTTTCTTGAACATGCGTGGGAGTGGACTCGTGAGCATGGTGGCATTATTCTTCAGCAATTGAAGAAACTTGGTGCTTCGTGTGATTGGGACAGAACGGCATTTACAATGGATGATATCCGCTCCGAGAGTGTGTTAAAGGTGTTTTGTGATCTTTACGAAAAGGGGTTGATTTACCGTGGTGTGAGAATGGTTAACTGGGACCCAAAGGCCCTTACAGCTCTTTCTGATGAAGAGGTGATCCATAAGGAAGTTAACGGAAAGCTCTACTATTTAAAATATATGATTGAGGGGGATCCGGAAGGGAGATATGCGGTGGTTGCCACTACCCGGCCGGAGACTATCATGGGTGATACTGCAATGTGTATTCATCCGGATGACCCTAAAAATGCTCATCTTAAGGGTAAAAAGGTTATTGTTCCGCTTGTGAACAGGGCAATTCCGGTAATTGAAGACGAGTATGTGGATGTTGAGTTTGGTACCGGCTGCCTTAAAGTTACTCCTGCACATGATGTTAACGACTATGTGCTGGGTGAAAAGTATAATCTTCCTTCTATTGATATATTTAATCCGGATGGCACTCTGAATGAGAATGGTGTAATGTATGCCGGGATGGACAGGTTTAAAGTACGCAAACAGATTGAAAAGGATCTTGAAGCTGCGGGATTGATGGAAAAGATGGAGCCTTATACTAACAAGGTTGGCTTCTCTGAACGTACTGATGAAGTGATTGAACCAAAGCTTTCGATGCAATGGTTCCTTAAGATGGATGATTTAGCTAAGCCTGCTACCGAAGCAGTAGCAAATGATACAATCCGATTCTTCCCGGAAAAATATAAGAATACTTATCGCCACTGGATGGAGAATATTAAGGACTGGTGTATTAGTCGCCAGTTGTGGTGGGGACACCAAATTCCCGCATATTTCCTTCCTAAAGGGGGATATGTTGTGGCATTGAGCAAAGAGGAGGCATTTGAGAAGGCTAAACAGCAGGTAGATTATGAGATTAGTATTGATGACCTGAAACAGGATGAAGATGTTCTGGATACATGGTTTTCTTCGTGGTTATGGCCTATATCGGTATTTAATGGAATAAATGAGCCGGATAATGTTGACATAAACTACTATTATCCTACTAGCGACCTTGTAACCGGTCCGGATATCATCTTTTTCTGGGTGGCCAGAATGATTATGTCGGGGTACGAATACCGCAACGAACAATGCTTCCAGAATGTTTATTTCACAGGGATTGTGCGTGATAATATGGGCAGAAAGATGTCGAAACAGCTGGGTAATTCTCCTGATCCCATTGAACTTATGGAAAAATATGGTGCTGATGGTGTTAGGATGGGCATGCTGATGTCGTCAGCAGCCGGTAATGATTTGCTTTTTGATGAAACTCTTTGTGAGCAGGGACGTAATTTTAATAATAAAATATGGAATGCATTCCGACTTGTAAAGGGCTGGGAGATTGATGATAATATTAAGCAGCCCGAAACAGCAAGAATTGGTATTGAGTGGTTCAGAAGTAAGATGTCGGAGACAGTTTCAGAACTTGATGAATTACTGTCGAAATACAGACTTTCTGAGGCTCTGATGCTTCTTTACAAGCTTTTCTGGGATGAGTTCTCATCATGGTATTTAGAAGTTATAAAGCCTGCATATCAGCAGCCGATTGACAAAAAGACTTACGACAGTACCCTTAACTTTTTTAATGATCTTCTGTTGCTGCTTCATCCTTTTATGCCATTTATAACGGAAGAGCTTTGGCAAGCGCTATACAAAAGAGAAGAGGGAGAAAGCATTATGACAACATTACAACCTTCTTATAACGAAAAGGATAATATGCTGCTTAAGGATTTTGATAATGTTAAGCACGTTATTTCGGGCATAAGAACTATTCGTCTTGAAAATAATATTGCTAATAAGGATGAATTAGAGCTGAAAATATCGGGAGCGCACAATAATAAGCTTGATGATATTATTTCTAAGATGTGTAACCTTTCTTCTATTTATTCAGTAAGTGAGAAGGATGCAGGCGACAGGGGCTTTTTAGTTGGCACCACAGAATATATTGTTCCTGTTGCTGAGAATATTGATATAGATGCTGAGCTTGAAAAGCTGGAGGCCGATCTGAAGTATTATGAGGGGTTTTTGAATTCTGTAATGAAAAAGCTTGGCAATGAAAGGTTTGTACAAAATGCAAAGCCTGAAATTGTTGAAAATGAGCGTAGAAAGAAACTTGATGCTGAAAGCAAAATATTGCTTATTAAGGAAAATATATCTCTTTTAATGAAGAAGTAAGGATAACAAAATATTATGCTTAAAGATATTTTACCACTATTATCAGAAAAACTATCAGATAAGATTATCGCTTCTAAACCTATTACCGGAGGTGATATTTCGTCTGCGTTTCAATTAAAAACCGCAAATGGAAGGTTTTTCCTTAAGGTTAACAGTGAACCATCTGCGTTGAATATGTTCCACGCGGAACAAATCGGACTGAGTACAATTGAAGCTACAGGCACCATTGCAGTGCCAAAGGTTTATATGATTGATAAAATCAATGATAAGTCTCTGATTCTTATGGATTTTATTGAAAGTAAAAGGCCAGAACCATCAGATTATGCCCAATTTGGCGCTAAGCTTGCGGAGTTACACAAAGCGACGGACAGTGTTTTTGGGTTTAGCTCTAATAATTTCATTGGGAGTTTGACACAGAGTAATAACAAACATGCCGGGTGGGCTCAGTTCTACTGGCATGAAAGGATTTATCCTCAGCTGTTGTTAGCTTTGGAAAACGGACTTCTTAACGAATCGGAGGTTCCTACTAAAGAGGGTAGCATTGGGTTGTTTAACAAATATTTTGTTGATATTAAACCTTCGCTCCTTCATGGAGATTTATGGGGTGGCAATTATCTGATTTCTTCTGATGGTACACCATTTCTAATTGACCCGGCTGTATACTATGGCCATTCAATGGTAGATATTTCAATGAGTCAGCTCTTCGGAAGTTTCGGTTCTGAGTTTTATAATACTTATCATGAAGTTTTGCCAAAATCAGATAACTATAAGGTTGAGATTGATCTATATCAATTCTATTACCTCCTTGTTCATTTAAATCTATTTGGCAGAGGGTACTACTCTTCTGTATCTAATATTTTGAAGAAATATTTCTAAAAATTGAGGTATGGCCTGAGCCTGTGAATATCTTCAGATGTAAATTCATCGAGCATCCCCAACTCATTAATTGATGTGATATCCCCTTTCTTTTGACGCAAATTGACTATTGCCTGCACTTGCTTATAATTCAAGTATGGATGTCTAAGTAATTCCCTGAACTCCAATTTATTCACACTCAATCTCATAAAGTCGTCGTCCTCAACTATATAGGTGTTTATTTTGGCATACAATTCATTATCTATACCGTATACCTCCAGTAGTTGTTCTTTGCTTACATAACCACCAAGTAGTGCCCGGTATTTGACTATCCGTGAAGAAAATGAGCTGCCAATACCAGGTATTTTTTTCCATTCTGATGTATCCGTTTCATTAAGTGAGATTGTCTCTCCGGCAAGTAATTTATAAACTTTCTGATATACCGGATACACATTTTCGGATATGCTATTTTTATCTTTTTCATCTTTAAATGAGCTGTATTCTTCAATCGGCACACTTAAGGTTTTTTCTTGTAGAGCCTGGGCGTTGCTTTTTTCTTCTGTATTGACTCCCTTTATCTTTAATGAATCTATAAATTCATTAAACTCACGTACGATTGAATCATTTTGTACCATAACAATTTCTGAAGAGTGGCGATAGCTTAGAAAAGCATTTAGTATAAAGACTAAAACTATGAGTATCAGAAGGAGTATTACAGCAATCCTTGTTCCTGCATTATAATGTAGAAAGTTTTTCCAGCGCATAAATTTATATTTCCCTAAAGTTAGGTATTTATACAGACAATTTTTAAGAGTTGACTCATTTTTTTTATGGCAAATGGGGTAGTTATTGTATCTTTGGTTTCATTAATTGAACACACCCATTGCTATGGTCTTGAATTACATTTGGATTGCTTTCTTTCTTATTGCCTTCGTTGTTGCTCTGATTAAATTGGTTTTCTTCGGTGATGTTAATGTATTTACCGAGATTATGAATTCGACATATGATACTGCAAGGACCGGGTTTGAAATTTCATTGGGACTAACAGGTGTACTATCGCTTTGGCTCGGAATAATGAAGATTGGGGAGAGAGGGGGTATGATTGAATTATTCTCGCGAGGGGTTGCTCCGCTGTTCTCCAGATTATTTCCGGACATCCCAAAGAATCATCCTGCTTCAGGATCTATTTTAATGAATATTTCTGCTAATATGCTGGGGCTTGATAACGCTTCTACTCCTTTTGGGTTAAAAGCAATGCAACAGCTTCAGGAGATTAATCCCAATAAGGAACAGGCTTCAAATCCAATGATTATGTTTCTTGTACTTAATGCTTCGGGGCTAACTCTGATACCGGTAACTATTATGGTTTACAGAGCACAAATGGGGGCAGCAAACCCCGCAGACGTATTTATACCTATAATGATTGCTACCTTCTCTTCTACTCTTTTAGGGATGATTGCTGTTTGCTTTAAACAGAGAATAAATATTTTTAGCAAAGAAATTCTGACTTTCCTGCTTGCAATGATTGCTTTGATAGGAGGTACGGTTTTGCTGTTTCAATCTATGCCACAGGAACAAATAAATGTGGTCTCAAGTCTAACTGCTAATATTATTCTTCTTTCGATTATAATTCTGTTTATAGTAAAAGCAATGATAAGGAGGGTGAATATTTTTGAAGCATTTATAGATGGAGCCAAAGATGGTTTTAAGACCGCTGTAACGATTATACCTTACCTTATTGCTATTCTTGTTGGTATTGGAGTGTTTCGTGCCTCTGGGGCCATGGATTTTCTGATGGAAGGCGTAAGGGATTTGGTAGCACTTACCGGATCTGACACAAGATGGGTGGACGGATTACCTACTGCTTTAATGAAACCCTTAAGCGGTAGCGGTGCAAGAGGTATGATGATTGATACAATGCAGACTTTTGGTGCTGATTCATTTGCGGGAAGGTTATCAAGTGTTTTGCAGGGTACAACTGATACTACCTTCTATATTGTTGCTGTTTACTACGGTGCAGTTAATATTAAAAACTCGCGATATACCGTTCCCTATGCGCTTTTGGCTGATTTGGCGGGTATAATTGCTGCCATTTTTGTGGCCTATTTGTTTTTCGGGTAATAAATAATCGATTCTCCATGTTAATATATTTTAAATATGCCGATATTTTTTGAGACTGACGATATAAGCTTTCCGGATATCAATGAAAGAGTAATCTCTGATTGGATTAATGAAATAGCAAATAGCTACAATAAAACTGTAGGTGATATTACGTTTATTTTTTGCAGTGATGATAAAATTCTTGAGATTAACATAAAGTATTTAAGTCACGATTACTATACTGACATTATAACTTTCGACTATTCTGAAGATTTTTTAATTTCGGGCGATATTTTTATAAGTCTTGATACAGTTCTCTCAAATTCACAAAAGTATAACACTGATTATGAGGAAGAATTGTATCGTGTAATAATTCATGGCGTGCTTCATCTGTGTGGCATCAATGACAAGTCTGAAGCGGAGCAGAAAACTATGACAGAGGCAGAAGAAATTGCACTGAATATACTGAAAAGCAGCTACTTGTAATTTACAAAGTTAGTCTAAAAAGATACTTTTGTTAACATTTGTAACCTGGTCTGATCTTTTGTACAGACTATCAACTGTTTATGTATTTATCTGTAATAGTGGACAATAGCTTTATCTTATTTGTAATTAACATCCCATTTAAACGTAACCTTTTCTTTTTTAGTATCTTTGCGTCCGCTAATAATGCATGTAAGGAAAAGAATGAATTTTAATTATGACATAATAGTTGTTGGTGCAGGTCATGCCGGATGTGAAGCTGCAACAGCTGCTGCAAACTTAGGATCGAAGACATTGCTCATAACAATGGATATGAATAAGATTGCACAGATGAGCTGTAACCCGGCTGTTGGTGGTATTGCAAAAGGTCAGATTGTACGTGAGATTGATGCTTTAGGTGGCCAAATGGGTATTGTGAGTGATAAAACTGCAATACAGTTCCGTATGCTGAATCGTTCTAAAGGACCAGCCATGTGGAGTCCGCGCGTACAAAGCGACCGTATGAAATTTATTGAAACATGGCGTGAAATAGTTGAGAATACCCCTAACTTAGATATGTGGCAGGATATGGTAACAGAGCTGATTTTTGATAAATCAACAGTTACAGGTATCAAAACAAGAATGGGTGTAGAGTTTTATGCCAAATCGGTTATATTAACAAATGGCACATTCCTGAACGGACTTATACATGTTGGCAAAGTTCAGATTGGAGGGGGCCGAATAGGTGAACCTGCTTCATATGGAATGTCTGAACAGCTAAGGGATTTCGGTTTTAAAACAGATAGAATGAAGACCGGAACACCAGTTAGAATAGATTCAAGATCTGTAGATTTCTCTCTAATGGAGGAACAAAAGGGAGATGAAGATTTTCATAAGTTTTCATATCTCCCGGAAGTACAAAGAACTTTAGATCAAAGAAGCTGCTGGATTACATACACCAGCGAAGAAGTTCATGATGCACTGAGAGAAGGACTGGATGATTCTCCTTTATACAATGGTCAAATCATGAGCATTGGACCTAGATATTGTCCGAGCATCGAAACTAAAATAGTTACATTTTCTGACAAAACTAATCACCAGCTATTTCTGGAGCCGGAGGGATTAAATACAAACGAGTACTATCTGAATGGCTTCTCTTCTTCCCTACCCTTACAGACTCAGTTAAAAGCACTGCAGCTAATTCCTGCATTCAGAAACGTTCATATATTCAGACCAGGATACGCAATAGAGTATGATTTTTTTGATCCAACTCAATTGCTACCAACTCTTGAAACCAAGTTAGTGAAAAACCTGTTTTTTGCTGGACAAATAAATGGCACCACAGGATATGAGGAGGCTGCAGCACAGGGTATAATTGCCGGAATAAATGCACATATAAACTGTCATGGTGGTGATGAATTTACTCTTAAAAGAGATGAAGCTTATATAGGGGTGCTTATTGACGATCTTATAACTAAAGGTGTAGATGAACCATATAGAATGTTCACATCACGTGCAGAATATAGAATCTTATTGCGCCAGGACAATGCTGACGAAAGGCTTACAAATTTTGCATTTGAATTAGGACTTGCAACGAAAGAAAGAATGGATCATCTTTTAAATAAAGAAAGTAATGTAAACAAGATTGTTGATTTTGTAAGTAAGTTCTCTATAAAGCCTGATAGGATTAACCCCTTTTTAGAAAGTGTAGGCACAGCGCCTTTAAAGCATGGTGTGAAACTCATCGACTTACTCACAAGGCCTCACATAGATCTCCAGCTAATGGCAAAAGAGGTGACCCCATTAAGGGAACAACTTGAATCTTTAAAAGATAGAAAGGAAGAGGTAATTGAATCTGCTGACATCAAAATTAAATATGGTGGATATATAAAAAGAGAGCGTATAATGGCAGATAAGCTTACCCGACTGGAAGATATTAGAATAAAAGATCGCTTTAATTATAAGGAAATACAATCAATTTCAACAGAAGGAAGAGAAAAACTGACTAAAATCAACCCGGAAACAATTGCTCAGGCAAGCAGAATACCCGGCGTTTCGCCTAATGATATATCAGTACTTCTTGTTCTTTTAGGCAGATAAAACACCATCATGTTCCACGTGGAACATGAATAAAAATAGAAATACATTTAACAATGAGCACAGAAACACTAAAAGCAGCTATTAGAAACATCCCCGATTTCCCAATTCCCGGAATACAATTTAAAGATATTACAACTCTTTTTCAGTCGCCTGAACATCTGAAAGATTTATCAGACATCCTATATGAAATGTATAAAGGCAAGGGAATAACTAAGGTTGTAGGAATAGAATCCAGAGGTTTTTTCATGGGCCCGGCACTTGCCATTAGACTTGGTGCAGGTTTTATACCTATAAGAAAACCAGGCAAACTGCCGTATAAAGTAATTGAAGAAGTATATACAAAAGAATATGGTGAAGATGCAGTACAAATTCATGAGGATTCACTCAGCGAAGAAGATGTTGTACTTCTGCATGACGACCTATTAGCTACTGGAGGAACTATGCTTGCTTCATATAACTTAGTGAAAAAGCTTGGAGTTAAAACTGTTTTTATAAATTTCCTAATAGAGCTGGAAGAATTAGGCGGAATAGATATTTTCCCAAAAGATATAGAATTAAAATCATTAATAAAATTCTAAACAGTATTTCTAAAGAAGATTAACGACTAAAAAAAAGGGGATTATATTAAAAATGAACGACGATATTAAATATACTCTCGCTGTAATACCAAACAAACCCGGTTGCTATCAGTTCTTAAATGAAGAAGAAGTGATTATATATGTTGGTAAAGCAAAAGATTTAAAACGTCGAGTAACATCTTATTTCAACAAACAACACGATCACCCTAAAACAAGAATACTTGTTAGAAAAATAAAAAAGATAAAATATATCGTAGTTGACTCAGAAGAAGATACACTCTTACTGGAAAACAACCTTATAAAACAATATAAACCGCGATACAATGTACTACTTAAGGACGATAAATCTTATCCATATATAGTAGTAAAAAACGAATATTTCCCTCGTATCTATAAAACAAGAAATATAGTAAAAGATGGGTCAAGATACTTTGGACCATACACATCTGTTCAATCAGTTAATGCACTATTAGATGTAATACGAAAGGTATACAAAATTAGAACATGCAGATTAAATCTAACACCTGAAAATATAGCAGCAGGAAAGTTTAAGGTGTGTCTGGAATATCACATCAGAAGGTGCGAAGGACCTTGCGAGGGATTACAGTCACTTGAAAACTATAATAAAAATGTAGAAGAGGTTGTAGAAATACTTAAGGGAAACGTAGGAATAATAGAGAAACGAGTTAAAAACAAAATGACTCAGTTTGCAGATGAATTACGTTTCGAAGAAGCAAATGAGTTAAAAGAGAAACTACTGCTTATACAGAATTTCAGAGAAAAATCTCAGGTAATAAGTAATATAGGGTATAATCTAGATGTATTCTCATATACAGAAAGCGAGAACTCTGCATACATAAACTATTTGAGAGTAGTAAAAGGTGGAATTATACAAGCTTACACTTTCGAATACAAAAAAAAGCTGGAAGAATCACCTGAAGAATTACTTGGTTTAGGAATTGTTGAGATGAGACAAAGATTTGGAAGTGATTCGAAAATTATAATCGTACCATTCCTTCCGGATATAAATTTAAAAGGAGTAGAATTTGAGATTCCACAAATTGGAGAAAAGAAAAAACTATTATCACTATCTGAAAAGAATGTAAAGCAGTATAAAGTTGACAAACTGAAAAAAGCAGAAATGCTAAATCCAGATCAGCGGGCAACCAGAATTTTATCAACTGTACAAAAAGATTTAAGATTAAAAGAAATTCCCTGGCATATAGAATGTTTTGACAATTCAAATATCCAAGGTACAAATCCGGTTGCGGCATGCGTTGTTTTCAAAAAAGCAAAACCTTCTAAAAAAGACTATAGACATTACAATATTAAAAGTGTTGTAGGGCCCGATGATTATGCCTCAATGCGTGAAGTGGTCGAAAGACGCTACTCTCGTCTGGTTAACGAAGGCTCTCCCCTACCCCAACTCATTGTAATTGACGGTGGTAAAGGCCAATTAAGCGCTGCTGCGGAATCACTGCAGAAAATTGGATTATACGGTAAAATTGCAATAATTGGTATAGCAAAGCGATTAGAGGAGATTTATTTCCCCGAAGACCCAATTCCGTTATACATTGATAAAAATTCGGAGACTTTAAAATTGATTCAACAATTAAGGGATGAAGCACATCGATTTGGAATTAGTTTTCACAGGGATAAAAGAAGTAAGGCACAAATTACTTCAGAGCTGGATAATGTTAAAGGAATTGGTGAAATTACTAAAAACAAACTATTGACACATTTTAAGAGTTTAAAGAGAGTAAGAGAGGCAAGTGAAGAAGAAATAAAAAATGTCATCGGAAATAGTAAGGGACAAATAATTATTGAATGGAGGAAAAGCAATAATTAAAAAAATCATAATAATATGAGAGTTTTAATACAAAGGGTGACTGAAGCCTCAGTAGTTATTAATGGAAAAGAGATAAGTCAAATAAAAAACGGACTTCTGGTATTAGTAGGGTTTGAGGAGACTGACAACATAGATGATATTGCTTTTCTATCTAAAAAGGTTGTAAATTTGCGTATTTTTGACGACGAAAATGGAGTAATGAATAAATCTGTAATGGATGTAGACGGTGAATTATTGATTGTATCACAATTCACACTACACGCAAGCACTAAGAAAGGTAATCGTCCGTCATATATCAGAGCAGCAAAACCTGATATTGCGATTCCGTTATATGATCAATTTTGCAGAACATTATCAGAATTAACAAATAAGACTGTAAAAACCGGAGAGTTTGGAGCAGATATGAAAGTGAAGCTAATAAATGATGGCCCGGTAACAATATGGATCGACTCTAAAGACAAAGAATAGACAACTGCGTGATAACTACGCAATTACAAACATTGCAAGATATGACTATCAAAGAAGCGCAAAACGAAGTTGATAACTGGATCAAGAATTACGGTGTCAAGTATTTCAGCGAGTTAACTAATATGGCAATTCTAACAGAAGAAGTTGGTGAACTAGCTCGTATTATGTCAAGAAAATATGGAGATCAATCATTCAAAGAGTCAGAATCTGATATAAATTTAGGAGATGAGATTGCAGATGTACTTTGGGTACTAATTTGCATAGCTAATCAAACAGGAATTGATTTAGAGACATCATTTCAAAATAATATCAACAAAAAAACTGAAAGAGATAAAACAAGACACAAGAACAACGAAAAGTTACTGTAAATAATAGAAATTCAACAATTTATATATATATCAAATAAAGATGGAAACAGATAAATACATTCAGGCAATAAATAGCCACCCATTTAAATATTCTGAAGAACAGGTAAAGAAAGAGGTTGATAAACTGATTTCTGACAAATTTGAAGAGAACAACAACATTGATGTATATAGAAATATATATAGCTGTATAGATTTAACATCTTTAAATTCAACTGATTCTAAAGAGCAGATATGGAAATTTACTCAAAAGGTAAATGATTTTGAGGGATCTAATCCTAATATCAATAACGTTGCCTCAATTTGTGTTTATCCAAGCCTTGTGAGTACAGTTAAAGAAGCACTTACAGCTGATGTTAAGATAGCATCTGTTTCCGGAGGGTTTCCATCATCCCAAACATTTATAGAAGTAAAAGTAGCAGAAACTTCATTGGCAATAATGGACGGTGCAGACGAAATAGACGTAGTCATTAATGTAGGGCAGTTCATTGACGGAGAATATCAGGAAATGTGTGAAGAGCTGATGGAAATAAAAGAAGCATGTCACGATAAAACTCTAAAAGTTATATTAGAAACTGGTGCTTTAGAAACTGTAAAACAGATTCATGAAGCATCTGTACTATCATTGTATTCAGGAGCAGATTTTCTTAAAACATCAACGGGCAAAGGATATCCCGGAGCTACTCCTGAAGCGGTTTATGTTATGTGTCGTGCAATTAAATCATACTACGAAGCCACGTCAGACAAAAAAGGGGTTAAAATATCAGGCGGAGTATCAACACCTGAAGATGCTGTTAAATACTATACAATAGTCAAGGAGGTATTAGGTGAAGAGTGGTGTAACAACACTCTATTCAGAATTGGCACAAGCAGACTTGCCGATATTTTACTGGAAAAGATTGAAGATTGAGTTAATGAAAAGAGAATTATAATAAAAAACAAGTTTAGAATGAAATTAAAACATTTGATTACCAGTGCTATAGCAGGAGCGATACTACTCTCCCCTACTCTAGCTCAGGATTACAAAGCCATTTCAAAGGAGCGAACTACTCCTTACTGGCAGGATGTGAATGTTGTTAAGGTGAACAAGGAGTATCCGCGTACACAGTTTATGACATTTGATGATAAAGAAGATGCGTTAAGCAAAAAGTATGAAGAAAGCGATTACTACATATCTCTTAACGGAACATGGAAGTTCTACTTTGTAGAAGGTTATAAGCAGCTTCCTGAGAATGTAACAGACTCAGCGGTAACACTTACCGACTGGCATGACATTAAAGTACCGGGTAACTGGGAAATACAGGGATTTGGGATGCCAATATACGTAAATCATCCATATGAGTTTGTGGAGCGCGATCCTAAGACAAGATATCCAAAGGAAGCTCCTCCATATCTTCCCGAAGAAAATCCTGTTGGTGTATACAGAAGAGAGATTAATATTCCTGAAGACTGGAATGACAGAGAAATATTCTTAACTCTCGACGGTGCAAAATCAGGAGTATATGTATATATAAATGGTAAAGAAGTTGGATATAGCGAAGACTCTAAAACGAGTGCAGAATTTAATATTAGTCGCTATGTTACCCCCGGAACAAACTCACTTGTTCTCAAGATATTCCGCTGGAGCACAGGGTCGTACCTTGAGGCACAAGACTTCTGGAGAATAAGCGGTATTGAACGTGATGTATTCCTTTGGTCGCAACCAAAAACTTCACTTCGTGATTTCAGAGTAAAATCAACACTCGATGATAGTTATCGCGATGGTATTTTTGAACTAGAAACTACAGTTAGAAACTACACTGAAAATGTTTCTTATGCAGATGTAAAATATGAACTTCTTGATAAAGAAGGCTCTGTTGTTGCAAGTGAAACCAAGCTAATAGGAGTACAGAGAGGTGGTGAAAGTGCAATTAAGTTCCAGGCATATTTACCTGAAATTGATACATGGACATCAGAACATCCAAATCTCTACAAGCTACTTATAACTGTTATTCCGGAAGGAGAAGAAACAGGAGAGGTAGTCCCCTACTCCGTAGGTTTCAGAAGATTTGAAATTGCGCCTGTTACAACCGGAAACAGAACCGACAGATTATTTCTTGTAAACGGTCAGCCTATTAAGTTTAAGGGAGTAAATATACATGAAACTAACCCCAAAACCGGTCACTACGTAACCGAAGATGTAATGTTAAGAGACTTTGAGCTTATGAAGTTGAGTAACGTTAATACTATCAGGCTTGCACATTACCCTCAATCGAGACGTTTCTACGAGCTTTGCAGTGAACTTGGGTTCTACATATACGACGAAGCAAATATTGAGTCACACGGCCTCTATTACGGAGATAAATCCCCTTCAAGACACCCTGAATGGGAACAAACGCATATGGACCGAACAATAAACATGTATGAACGTAACAAAAATCATCCATCTATTGCTATCTGGTCTCTTGGTAATGAAGCCGGAAACGGTATAAATTTCTTTCATACTTACAGATATATCAAAGATCAGGAAAGATATTTCATGAATCGCCCTGTTAACTATGAAAGAGCGTTATGGGACTTAAATACAGATATTTATGTTCCACAATATCCAAGTGCGGCATGGCTTGAAGAAATAGGTGCAAAAGGAAGCGACAGACCTGTTATACCTTCAGAGTACTCTCACGCAATGGGTAACTCAAACGGTAACTTAGATATTCAGTGGGAAGCAATTTACAAATATCCTAATCTTCAGGGTGGATATATATGGGAATGGGTTGAACACGGTTTGGCTGAAGTTGATGAAGATGGAAATGAGTTCTGGGCATATGGTGGCGACTATGGTGTTGACACTCCAAGTGATGGTAACTTTGTATGCGACGGGTTGGTTGATCCGGGCAGAAACCCCCACCCTGCTCTCGCCGAAGTAAAGTATGTACATCAAAATTTTGCATTTGAAGCTATAGATCTGGAAAGAGGAATATTCAGAGTATTAAACCGCCAATACTTCTCTGATACAGATAATTACGACTTCAAATATAATATTACTGAAAATGGAAAAGTTATTTCAGAGGGAGAAATATCAGTTTCGCTGCTTCCTCAACAATGGACCGACGTTTCATTACCTGTATCCGGATTAAAAGCGAAGCCCGGAGTTGAGTATTTCATCAACTTCCAGGTTATACTAAAAGAAGCACAACCACTTGTTCCTTCGGGGTATATCGTTGCCATTGAGCAATTTAAACTACCTCTTAATGAAGCAAAATCTGAATATACAGAAGGAGGAAATTATGCATCACTACAAATAAACGACACAGATAGTAAAATTACTGTTAGTTCATCAAATGTTAATTTTGAATTCGACAAAGCAAGCGGAGTTGTTACATCCTACTCTGTAAACGGTCATGAGTATTTCAAAGACGGATTCGGTATTCAGCCAAACTTCTGGCGTGCGCCAAATGATAACGATTTTGGAAATGGAGCTCCTCACCGATTGCAAGTATGGAAACAATCAAGTAAGAATTTTAATGTAATCGACTCAAAAGCTCACTCTGATGGAAACAATATTGTTGTTGATGCAACGTACCTTCTTGCTGCAGGTAATCTTTACAACGTAAAATACAACATCTATCCTTCAGGTATTATGAACGTTGATGTTCAATTCCATTCAACAGATATGGAAGAAAGAACTATAGAGGCATCAGAAGCAGCCATAACAGCAACCTTCTCACCGGAAGCGTCAGCTGCACGCAAAGCATCATCAGAACTGACTGTTCCTCGTATAGGCGTACGGTTCCGTTTACCGGCTTCACTAAATAAAGTAGAATACTTTGGCAAGGGCCCGGACGAAAACTATGTAGACCGTGCATCAGGCTCAAAGGTTGGTGTATACAATACAACTGCAGAAGAAATGTATGTCCCCTACTCTCGCCCACAAGAAAACGGCCACCGCAGCGAAACAAGATGGTTTACAGTAACTAACGGAAATGCAGGCTTGCTTGTTGTTGCCGACAATCTGATTGGCTTTAATGCCCTACATAACAGTGTTGAAGATTTCGACTCGGAAGAAGCAACACACCGTCCATATCAGTGGAATAATTTCAGTAGTGAGGAGATAGCAGCACGCTCAGATGAAGAAGCGAGAAACCGCTTACCAAGACAGACTCACCTGAATGATATTAGTCCCAAAGACTTCGTAGAAGTATCTGTTGATATGAAACAGCAAGGTGTAGCCGGTTACAACAGCTGGGGTGCACGTCCTCTCCCTGAATACAGCATTCCTGCAAACCAGAACTATACATGGGGCTTCACTCTTGTTCCAATTACCGATACTTATAATATTTCAGAAAAAGCAGTACTTAAGTACTAATAATTGAACAACAATAATCAATTTTTCAAAAAGGCGAGTCATTAATAGATTCGCCTTTTTTAGTTAAAATTTCTCTTGAATATAACATATCCATCTTTCAGTTAGCTAAATAACTGCATTATAGTTAAAATCTTCACCATTTCTTAACTGATTAAATAGAATAAAAGCTTAGATTTGTTGTTTATAAAAACCATTAAATATTAAATAAATATCAAAATGAAGAAAAACTTTGTCTTTTACATTTTTCTCATATTCACTTTATCTGCATATTCGCAGCAGATTGCAACGGGATTTGTATTTGATGATACAAACAAAAATGGGAAAAAAGAGAGAAGCGAATCCGGAATTGCTAATGTAGGAGTCTCTAACGGGATAGATGTGGTTTTAACAGATAAAAACGGACTCTATTCAATCCCTGTGTTTGATGACAATACGATTTTTATTATCAAACCAAGTGGATACAAAACACAGGTCGACGAGTATTTTATTCCGAAATTCTATTATCATCACAAGCCATTTGGGTCTCCAAGCGACTTTCAGTACAAAGGAGTTGAACCAACGGGTAAACTGCCTAAATCAATTGATTTTGCACTCAATAAGTATGATGAGCCTGAAAACTTCTCGGTAGTCGTTTTTGGTGACCCTCAGCCCTACTCTGTTGAGGATCTCAACTATTTCACAGAAAAGATTGTAAAAGATGTAACAATCAAAGACAACACGCTGTTTGGAATAAGTCTTGGCGACATAGTTGGAGACAATCTCGATCTTCACCCTATCTACAAAGAAAGAATGCGCACCCTGCAGCTGCCTTGGTATAATGTTATGGGAAATCACGACCTGAACTTTGATGCACCTTCTGATATTCTTTCTGATGAAACATTTCAACAAAACTTCGGAAGTGCGAATTATTCATTTAATTATGCTGATGCTCACTTTATAATTCTCGACAATATACTATATCCCGATCCAAGGGGTGGCCGTGGATATTGGGGCGGATACCGTTTAGATCAACTTATCTTTCTTGAAAACAACCTCAGGCATGTTCCAAAAGACAAGCTAATCGTATTATCTCAGCATATACATATGAAAGATAATTCAGGAAACTCATACAGACTTGAGGATAGACAAAGATTATTTGATCTGCTGAAAGATTATGAAAATGTGCTGATAATGTCAGCGCATACGCACTTACAGGATCAGATTGAGTATACTGAAGTTCATGGCTGGAAAGGAAAAGAACCATTGCATGAATATAATGCCGGAACAACGTCAGGCGACTGGTATTCGGGTATTCATGATGCAAACGGACTACCCGACGCAACCATGCGCGACGGTACGCCTCAGGGTTATTCATTTCTAAATGTTAACGGTAATAGCTATAGTATAGATTATAAAGTAGCAGGTAGAGAAAATACCTATCAGATGAGTATATTTGCCCCAAAGACAGTACAGCACAAAGGGCGGACAACATCACAGATTTATGTTAACTTCTTTATGGGTAGCGCAGGCGACAAAGTTGAATACAGAATTGATAATGGAGAGTGGCGAAATATGAGATCCTCCCAATCTGTAGATCCAACATATTACATTAAACTTCTTGAGTGGGATTTTACAGAGGAACTTCTTCCCGGCAGACGCCCCTCCAACCCTGTAACATCAACTCACCTATGGACAGGATCTTTACAACTTGATTTGCCTGTTGGTGAGCACACAATCGAAGTACGAGCAACAGACCGATATGGTAAAATCCATACTGGTACAAGAAAATACACAATCTTAGAATAAATAACTCACTATCGAGTTAATTCAGGCTGTTTCTAAATTTTAGATGCAGCCTTTTTGCGCCATTTTGTCAGTCTTAAGCCTTGTCAACTAGCGCTTTAACGCCACTTTGTCTTCTTTTTATTAGAATGTGTAGCTTTTTAGGTGTCGGTACATAATTTGCGATTATAATAGTGAAAGATAAAAATTTAAAAATAAAGAAAGGAAAATATTATGGCAATTATTAGAAGATCAAACAACTGGTTACCAAGTGTGTTCAATGATTTTTTTGGTAACGAATGGATGGAACAAAACACAAAATCCGTACCTGCAATCAATATTCAGCAAAACGATAACGGATTTACCGTTGAAGTTGCAGCACCGGGAATGACAAAAGAAGACTGCTTAGTTAGATTAGATGAAGATAACAACTTGGTTATCTCATTTGAAAAGAAGACTGAAAATGAGGAGGAAGACAAAAAGGGAGCATATCTCAGACGCGAATTCTCATACTCTAAATTTCAGAGAACTATGATTCTTCCCGACGATGTTGATAAGGAAAAGATAGCTGCAGAAGTTAAAAATGGTGTGTTAACTGTTGACATCCCAACACTTAAAGAGAAGAAAACATTAAAAGAAAAGCTGATTCAGATTAGTTAAAACCGATCTGTTATACAGGATAGCTTAAATGTTATATTAATGATTTAATGAAGGTGAGCCCGCAACGGCTTGCCTTTTATATTTAATAATCCCTCTCTCTAAGATATGAAAGAAAGAGCTTCATATATGTTTTCATTTCGTCACTGAAATGGAAGTTAGATATAATATCATCAGCTTCAGTCAGAAGCATATCCATCTTAGAAAATGCATAATCGATTCCCTTATATTCTTTGGCAAAATTAAGGAGTTTAGAGATATTATTATCGTCATAATCTTTCGATTTAATAATCTGCATCATCTCCTCTGTTACAGCCTCAGGTGCATTATTGAGAGCATAAATCAAAGGAAGAGTAATTTTACCTTCTTTAATATCATTTCCGGTAGGTTTTCCTATATCTGCTGAGAAGTAGTCGAAGATATCATCTCTAATCTGAAAGCAAACTCCCAGTATCCTTCCAATCTTTTTAAACTGCTCAACCTGCTCTTTATCAGCACCCCCTGTTATTGCTCCAATCATCAGACTTGCCTGCATAAGAGATGCTGTTTTCTTATCAATTACATCAAAGTATGCTTTCTCATCAATAATTATTTCGTTTGCGAGGATATATTGCACCAGCTCTCCTTCGGCCAGATTCTGACCAAGTTCTGAAATAATGTCAATAATCTCAAGATTCTTTGTTTTAACGCTCTCCGCAAGGGCTGTTGACAACAGGTAATCACCTACCAGCACCGCTTTTGTATTATCATACATAGCATTAACTGAAAGCTTTCCTCTTCGTAAATCAGATTTGTCAATAACATCATCATGCACTAAGGTTGCAGTGTGCAATAATTCTACAGTAGTAGCACCATGATATGTTTCCGGAACAATTTTACCGTAGGCTTTTGCAGTTAATAATACTAAAGTTGGTCTTAATAGTTTTCCATTTGTATCAAATACATAATAGATCATATCAGTCAAGTGAGGATTATCGCTTTTAACCGACTCCCGTAAATATTCATTAAATACCTCCAGTTCATCCTGAAGGAAACCTTTTATAATCTGACTTTGATCCATCACAACCTTAAATTAGACATTACAAAAGTAAAAATAATTCTACTCATAGCAACAAATTATTGTAACTTTACCAATTATATAAAGATTTTAGAAAGAATTATGAGCAAAAACAGACTTTTTCTGCTTGATGCATATGCACTTATTTATCGCTCTTATTATGCGTTCATTAAATTTCCAAGAGTAGACTCAAAAGGGAGAAATACCTCAGCAATCTTTGGGTTTATTAATACCCTTGAGGAGTTAATCCGCAGCCAAAACCCTTCGCACTTAGCAATAGGGTTCGATCCGGAAGGCCCCACGTTTCGTCATATAGAATATGAATCATACAAAGCACAAAGAGAGGCTACTCCGGAAGTAATTAAAGCATCCGTACCAATCATTAAAGATATAATTAAAGCGTATAATATACCAATTCTTGAAGTACCCAACTATGAGGCCGACGATGTAATTGGAACCATCGCCAAGAGAATGGATAAAGATCGTTTTGATGTATATATGATGACATCCGACAAAGACTATGGACAGCTTGTTGAGCCGCATATCTTTATTTACAGGCCAAAGTATGGCGGAAATGATTTCGAAATTCTGGATGATAAAAAAGTTGTAGAAAAATATAATATTGAAAGGCCTTCGCAGGTAATTGATCTGCTTGGTTTAATGGGAGATAGTTCAGACAATATTCCCGGATGTCCGGGTATTGGAGAAAAAACTGCTGTCAAACTGCTTAATCAATTCGGAACGATTGAAAATTTACTTGAAAATACCGATCAGCTTAAAGGAGCTCAAAAACGAAACATCGAAGAGAACAGTGAGCAGATTAAGTTCTCTAAGTTTCTTGCAACAATTAAAACAGATGTTCCGATAGAAATAGATGAGAATGATCTGATTTTTAAGGAGAAGAATTATGATGAAGTAAGAACTTTATTCGAAGACCTGGAGTTTAAAACATTGATTACACGAGTCTTCAGGGAAGAACAACCTCAAAAGCCATCTGCCGGAATACCATTACAGGGTGAGCTATTTGCTACAGGCAGCGAAACAGCCACTGCAATGGGCAATTTATTCGATTCAGTTACAGATAAGGAAAACATAAACACCATATCCCACACATACAAAACAGTAGAAAGTGAGGAAGAGATGGAAAAACTCTGTAAAGAGATGCTCAGTCAAAAGTCGGTCTGTTTCGACACTGAAACAACCGGAATGGATCCGCTTCGGAGTGAGCTTGTGGGACTCTCATTCGCGTACAAAGAAAATGAGGCATACTATATCCCAATCTCGGCCGACAGGATAGAAGCCCAAAAGCAGGCTGAAATATTTAAGCCTTTGTTTGAGAATGATAAAATTGAAAAAATCGGCCAAAACATAAAGTATGATATACTGCAGCTGAGAAATTACAGCATACATGTTAAAGGACCATTATTCGACACAATGGTTGCCCATTACCTGTTAAATCCTGAGCTCAGGCACAACATGGATTATATGGCCGATATTTATCTTAATTACGAAACTATTCCTATAGAAGAGCTAATCGGTCCCAGAGGAAAGAATCAAAAAAACATGAGGGATGTAGAAATTCCCATTGCTTCCGATTATGCAGCTGAGGATGCCGATATAACCCTGCAACTAAAAAATATACTGGAAAAGGAGATACGTAAAAACGGACTTGAATCTCTGTTTTATGAAATTGAGTCGCCACTTATTTATGTTCTTGCAGATATGGAATGGACAGGTGTTCGCATGGATTTAAAAGCACTTGAAGAACTTTCTAAGCAATACACCGAAGAGCTGCAGATAGTGGAGAATGAGATTATTGAAATGGCGGGCATTGATTTCAATGTCAATTCACCTAAGCAGACCGGTGAAATCCTTTTCGACAGGCTCAAAATTATTGATAAGCCTAAGAAAACAAAAACCGGTCAATACAAAACGGGAGAAGAGGAGCTGGAAAAGATAAGACTGAAGCATCCAATAATTAGTAAAATACTTGAACAGCGGGGACTTAAAAAGCTCTTAAGCACATACATCGATGCATTCCCGCTCCTGGTAAATCCAAAAACAGAAAAAATTCATACGTCGTTCAACCAAACTGTTGCTGCAACGGGCCGACTAAGCAGTACCAATCCAAACCTGCAGAATATTCCAATCCGCGACGAAAGGGGTAGGGAGCTTCGTAGGGTATTTATACCCGACGACGGGTGCTTGTTTGTCTCATCCGACTATTCCCAAATTGAGTTGAGAATTATGGCTCACCTCAGCAACGACCCTAATATGGTTGAAGCATTTAACAATGAGCAGGATATCCATGCTGCAACTGCTTCTAAAATTTATAAAACAGCAATTAACGAGGTAGACAGTGAAATGCGCAGGAAGGCAAAGACAGCTAACTTTGGTATTATTTACGGAATCACACCTTTTGGTTTGTCAGAGCGGCTCACCATTCCACGTACAGAAGCAAAGGAATTAATTGACGACTACTTCGAAACCTTTGCAGGTGTAAAAAAATACATGGATAAGAGCATTGAAAATGGAAGAGAAAAAGGATATGTTGAAACAATATTCGGTCGCAAGCGATATCTGCCCGATATAAATTCCAGAAATGCAACCGTTAGAGGCTTCGCCGAGCGAAATGCAATAAATGCACCAATACAGGGCAGTGCTGCAGATATAATAAAAGTTGCCATGGTTCGCATATTCAACCGTCTTCAGGAAAGCAATATGAAGTCAAAAATGATTCTTCAGGTACATGATGAGTTGAACTTTAATGTTGTACCCGAAGAGTTGGATGATATCCGTAAAATAATTGTGGAAGAGATGGAGAATGCAGCAAAACTCAATGTCCCTCTCAAAACAGAGATTGGAGTAGGGGAGAACTGGCTTGTAGCCCACTGATAATTGATTATTATTGCCAATGCTTGAAAGTTTAGTAGAATATGGATATTGGGGCCTCCTCCTTGCTTCATTTTTAGCTGCAACTATTCTGCCTTTCAGCTCAGAGGTAGTTTTTGCAGCATTAGTTGCTTCCGGCCTGAATATATGGACACTTATCCTCTATGCAACAATTGGCAACGTATTGGGAGGTGCAACCTGCTATTATATCGGTCGCCTCGGCCAGATTGAATGGCTCGAAAAATGGTTTAGGATAGACAGAGCCAAGATTGATAAAACAATTAACTGGCTTGAAGGTAAAGGAGCACTTATGGGGTTTTTCGGATTTCTTCCCGGAATTGGAGATCCCATTTTAGTTGCACTCGGATATATGAGGGCAAACGTTCCGCTTGTAATGACAAGCATGGCAATTGGTAAATTTCTCCGGTATGTACTTATTGGTTTCGGAACCGATACAGTAATCGGATGGTTTTAAAACAGAATATAAAATGTCTACAATATTATTTAGTGAAATAGTTTTTGGTCCCGTTCACAGCAGACGCCTGGGCAGCTCATTAGGAATCAATCTTCTGCCTTACGACGGCAAAATTTGTTCATTCGACTGCATCTACTGTGAGTGTGGACTAAACAAGGATTTTCGCACAAAAACAAAGATGCCCGACAGGCCAAATGTTAAGGCTGCGCTCGAAGATAAGCTAAAAAGTATGATAGAAGAGGGTGGGGCGCTTGATGTAATTACTTTTGCCGGAAATGGTGAACCCACCATCCATCCTGAATTCAGCGAAATAATTGACGATACTATTATGCTCAGAGACAAATACTTTCCCGGAACAGAAATCAGCGTGCTTTCTAACGGTATGCATATGAGTAAAGCAAAAGTATTTGAAGCATTAAAGAAAATCGAAAAACCTATAATGAAGCTCGATTCAGCCTTTGATGAAACAGTAAGGCTAATCGACAGGCCCAATTCACCCGACTATACAGTTGTCCGACAAGTAGAACTTTACAAGCAATTCAACGGAAACTTTATACTTCAAACAATGTTTCTTGGAGGAGTTTTTGAAGGAACAATAATAGACAACACCACCGAAGAGGAAATCTCAGCCTGGTTAAAGCTCGTTAGAGAGCTTAACCCCCGCGAGGTTATGATTTACACCATCGACCGTGAAACGCCCGTAAAAGGTCTTGAAAAGGCCCCAATAGAAACACTTCAAAAAATTGCCGATCGGGTAGGAGAGCTGGGAATTCAAACCTCAGTTGCCGGCTGATAACTTTCACATAAGCCCAAATTATTTAACTCAAAAGGAAAAAATATTATGTTTTATCGGATAGATGGAAATCTGTCCGATACATACATTTTGTCTGACACGTCCTTGACTCGTCCTGATTTTTG
>CAZYNA010000030.1:0-4250 GCA_964648775.1 uncultured Proteiniphilum sp.
TGATAGTATCAAAGGTAGATGTTTTTTATGAATCACCAAAATTTCTGTGTAATTCGGCCTGAAAAGGCGAAGAACCTTTGATTTGTGCCATTTTGCAAAGATTAAGTTATTTTGTGCCTAAAAATGATGTGGCATATTTCCCCTAACCATCCCTATACCATCTCCGGTATAAATACGTATCTCCTTCGTATCTCCTTCGTATCACGTTCGTATATATACGAAGGAGATACGAAGAAGGTACCTATAGGATACAAGTTAAAACAAGACTTGGTATAGTTATGGTAAATTCAAATATGAGGCAATAGACACAAAAAAAGAGGGTGGCTCATCACGAGTTCACCCTCTTTACACAACAAGTTATTATAAAAAATTAATCGGTTACTTTTTTAATTATCTCCTCAACTTCTGCATAGGCCTTGTCCATTACCTCCTGTAACACTCCACCTATCTGAGAAGAGAACATTTCTATATTCATTCGGGAAACATAGGTTACTCCGTCTGAATTTTCATGAACAGATATACGGCAAGGGAGCATATTAGAATATATCCTGAGATTATCCTCACTTAGAATTTCATAAGCATACTCCGGTTTGCACATCTCCATCACCTTTACAGGGTTTACATCCTTGCCGTTTTTTCTCATCGTCTCCTGTAAGTTTAGCACCTGAATTACTTTCCAGCCGCTTTCGAGACCAATTTCTGAAATCAGATCTACTGTTTCATCTAACCCAAGTTTACTCCTGTCTTCAATGAACATCGGTTTCATAACTTATATTATTATGATTTTTTCAATAAAACCTCATCAATTGCCTGTTTAAAGGCATCTTTTGGAAGAGCTCCCTGAGCCATTTGAGGCGCTTCACCCATAGGTACAAACAAGAGTGAAGGGATACTCCTGATTCCGAACTCAGCGGCCAACTGCTGCTCTGCTTCGGTATCTACTTTATATATGTATATTTGCCCGTCATACTCATCAGCGAGCTCATCTAAGATTGGAGCAATCATTTTACATGGTCCGCACCAGTCGGCATAAAAATCAATTATTGCCGGCTTGTCGCCCAGATAAACCCACTCTTTAGGGTTCTCTTCAAAGTTTGCCACTTTATTCAGAAAATCAGCTCTCGTTAAATTAATTGTCTTTTTTGTAGTTGTTGTTGCCATTATGCTATTTAATTATTTGTGTTATTTAATATTGTCTTCTCTATTTATAAACGGATCTTCGTCATCCACAGGAGCTTCAACTTTAGATATCTGTTTAGCCGATCTGTTATCAGAAAACATATCAAAAATAAGATATCCGAATATGGCTCCAAAAAACATCATCTTGTATGGATTTGAAGTTATGGAACAAGTGCCGGTGACACAACCAATATAATAGTAGTAGAGATAGCCTCCCAATACTCCGGTTAATACGCCCGCAATTTTCAGCCAGTGCTTAATTAAAAATTGTTTCATCAGTTTATAATTATATTTAGTGTTACTAATTTGTTAGTTGAGTTTATTTCCGCTTAAATCAGACAGATTTAATTCAGTATTTTCTTCACTGCACTGCATTATACATTTCAGAATATTTGAGATTTTCTTATTCTTAAGCGAATAGTAGCTGTTCTTTCCACTTCTGCGACAATTAAGAATGCCCTTTGCCCTCATATCGGTGAGATGATGAGAGAGAAGCGACTGCTCACATTCCATATTATCACGTATTTCGCTAACTGTCAGTTCTTCTTTCTTTGTAAGCTGCATTATTACACACAAACGTGTTTCGTTTGCCATTGCTTTAAGCATATATGCAGCCTCTTCGAAAAGAGTTTTATCAATCTTACTTTTATCTGTTTTTTTTAATTCTAAATTCTCCATAATACATAAAATATATCTTGTATTTGCAGTCAAATCAATATATGAACATTCATTCATATGTTTTTGTTCAATCTGACTGAAAAAACATTCATTATTTACAAAATGGATTACTTAAAAAGGTGATTGACTATGGTAAACTCCTGTGTAAGAATTAAAAAATAATTAGAGAACTTTGATATAGTAGGTAAGTTTTGCTTCAATGAGCCTGTGCGCCGAACGACCGAAATAGGCCTTGTCGGTTCTTCTGTTTGTAAAGATATCGCCGAGACCGAAGTAATAACGCCCTTCGATATCGAATGCGCCAATTGCTGTATTCAGCTCCATACCTAATCCTCCAACCAAACCATATTCAACAGTTTTCATTTCGCTAACGGGACTATATTGATATCCATATCTTGCATCAGGGTTAATCTCATTTTGCTCAGCTACATATTCTGCAAGAGCCTGATTCATCTGGTGCTTTCCGTTAATCAGAAAACTTACTTGCGGACCAATATTAATAATGAACCTTGTTTTATTACCCACATAGATATGAGTCATAAATGGGATTTCGAGATAGTTTAATGTTCGGTTGTACGAGAAGTTAAGTGAATCGGCAAACTCTTCATTCCAGCCGCGTTGAGAGTAATTAAGTTCAATAATTATCCCTAGATGCTTTTCGGATATGTACTTTGCAGAGATTCCACCAAGCACTCCGTAATTAAGTGTTTGAGGGATAGATGGGTTAAAATCAATTCGCGAAGCAACTGCACCTGCATTTGCACCAACATATAATTCTTTGGAGAAATCTCTGTTCTGTGCAGTTGCAACAGCAAAGGAAAATATAAAGATTAACAATAGTGAAGTGAAATGTTTCATCGACTTTTATCCATTTTAATGATTTGACCGTTAGGATCATAATAGACAAAATAAAGGCCCATATTGAAGAAGCCGCCCCAATTATTAAGACGTTCGAATCTGAACGGAAACTGGATAGAATTCACACGAATCTGATCTATATTCTGCTCAAAATTTACGCCGTAACGCTCCATTGCAGTGATAAAAAATAGTCCTGTATCATAGCCCCACATACCATAACCGGGGTTTGTTTCCATTAAGTCTCTGCCATACCATTTCCTGAAATTACTTTGAAAAGCTTTTGCTTCGGGACTGTTCTTATCAACAAAAAATGATGAATATATGTATGTACCAAATTTATGATACTCGGGTATCAGATTCGAATATGTCTGCCATTCGGGGTATCCGAATAGTCTGATTCTGAAATCCGGATTCTCTTCTTTTAATTCATTCAACTCATCAATAATTTGCTGCAGTGTATTTAAATCTCCGCTTGTTGGAACAATTACATTATCTCTTGATGAGTTAAGCAGAGCCAAAAGTGTTGAGTTGAGAGTGCTTGTGGCACTAATTGTTTCGTATCTTATATTATTACTCCTTAAATCAGATTGCAGCTGAGCCAGCAAATCCATTTTATCATTCTGACCACCACTCACAAATATGATATTATCATTTTTGAATGTTTGAATAAACGCTCTTGATGTTTTATCAATAAGAGATTTTGGCAGAGGATTTACCTGGAAGATATTACCGTTGTTCAACACCTCACCATTACTTTGCGAGAATGGAACCACATATTTCACATTATTAGCCTTAGAGAAATCAGATAATGTTCGGATTTGTGCATCGTTTACCCCACCAATAATAAGGTCGAGCTCCTGCATCTCCATAGTTTGAAGTAAGCTCTCAAGCTTTTTTGTGTCGTTACCCTTGCCAATTTCAAAAACGTAGAGTTCCAGATCAGCCCCTCTGTTTTTCATTTCAAGCGTTGCAAGAGCAAAACCTTCGTAATACTCCTGAAGACGTAAATGAGCACCACCGGTTTCATCTAAAAAAGGTAATAGAAGTCCGATTTTAATTATATCAACTCTTTGCGACGGTTCTCTTTGGGTAAGAAGCTGATTTGCCTCCTGCTCCTGCTGCCTTGAAACACTAGCTGAAGTAGCTCCAGGATCAAAAGGTACAATAACCTCATATGATTCGAAGAATGGGATACGAATAGTTTTACCAATCTGGAACGTCTCAACAGTTAAGCCCGGATTAGCCGCCATAATATCATCAGGTCTAAGCGAGTATGTTCTTGACACAGAATACATAGTTTCTTTGGGAAGAATTGTATGATATCTGTAATTCTCCTCTTTTACCTCGCTGATTACCCTTCGCTGGGGGATAGTAAGTACCTGACCAATAGATAATGTTTCTTTTGACCCGGGATTAAGTCTGTATATCTCGTCAACTGTTGTATTATACATTTTTGAGATACTATATACAGTTTCCCCACTAATTACGGTATGTTTAAAATTTATGTTCTGATCGGCAGGCGATGATTGCTGCTG
>CAZYNA010000030.1:4350-13355 GCA_964648775.1 uncultured Proteiniphilum sp.
TTGCTGCTGCTGAGGCTGTTGTGATTGAGCTGTTTGGTCGTTCGCTCCCACCGGTATCAACAGCTGCTGTCCGCTCTGCAAACCACTGTTTGCTCCCGGGTTCGACCTTAGAATCTCTGCAACTGTTACAGAGAAAGTTCGGGAAATAGCATATAACCCCTCACCGGGTTGAACTGAATATTTGTAGTATTCCCTGCCATCAACAGTAACTGTTTCGTAGGGTAGCTTTTGTGCATTAAGGTTTTGGACTCCAATGCTAAACAACAAAACTAAAGCTATTAAATTGCTTAGTAGATGAGATTTACTCATTTTTTTATTTTTAAATATAAGGCTGAATTTCAGCTTCTAACCCACAAAAATAAGAATATAAATTGTAATTATACTGATTTATGAAGGTTGTTAATATTTGTTTGACAGTAATTAGAACAATTTAAACAGTATTATAGTTCTTATTTAAAAGGGCAAGTTATCCTTGTCGTTTGTTTCAGGGACATTATTAGGAACAGACTGTTTATTCATTTTTGAAGGCAGTTCAACATACTTCTTCCCCACCGTATTATCGCTCAGATTTTGGAAACGGGCATATTCATTATCAAAACGTAAGCTGGCAATACCTGTTGGTCCGTTTCTATGTTTAGCAACTATAATCTCTGCAATTCCAACCAATGAATTGCCACGCTCATCCTCAGTAATCCGGTAGTATTCCGGTCGGTGAATAAAACATACAATGTCTGCATCCTGCTCAATTGCTCCCGATTCGCGGAGGTCGGACAACTGGGGTCTCTTGCCTTCTGATCCTACACGGGTTTCAACCCCACGGTTCAGCTGCGATAATGCAATGATTGGTATGTTAAGCTCTTTTGCCAAACCTTTAAGTGAACGCGAAATCATACTAACTTCCTGCTCTCTGCTGCCAAAGCTCATACCGCTTGCATTCATAAGCTGCAGGTAGTCGATAATAATCGACTTAACATTATGTTCACGAACTAATCGCCTTGCCTTTGTTCGTAATTCAAATACCGACAAGCTTGGGGTATCGTCGATATAAATTGGAGCATTATACAAGAATTTATGGTTTTTATCTAATCGTTCCCACTCATCGTCAGACAAACGACCACTTTTAATACTCTCCCCCTTAATCTGACAAACATTAACTATAAGTCGGTTTACAAGCTGAACATTAGACATCTCAAGTGAGAAGATACCTACGGGCTGACTAAAATCCAGAGCAATATTCTTTGCCATCGAAAGCACAAAGGCAGTCTTTCCCATGGCAGGACGGGCAGCAATAATTACCAGGTCGGAGTTTTGCCATCCTGACGTTAGTTTATCCAACTCCTTGAAACCGGTTGGCAAGCCACTCATACCATCCTTCCTGTTAGCAGCTATCTGAATATTATCCATTGCTTCCTTAATAACAGGATTTATTTGGATAACATCTTTTTTTACATTTCGTTGAGATATTTCGAACAGTTTACCCTCAGTTTCCTGCATTAGATCATCAACATCAACAGTTTCGTCGAACGCCTGCTGAGAAATATCAGAAGAGAAAGAGATTAGCTCACGGGCAAGATATTTTTGGGCAATAATTCTTGAATGATACTCTATATGAGCAGCAGACGCCACTTTTTCTGAAAGCTCAGCTATATATAAGGCTCCTCCGGCAGCCTCAAGCTCACCCTTGCGTTTGAGTTCCTCAACAACAGTTAGAACATCTACAGGCTTTTGCTGCATGGCCAATCCCTGGATAGAACCATATATTAACTGGTGCGAAGGATCGTAAAAGCTTTCGGGTTTTAAGATCTCACCTACTATTGAATATGCATCTTTCTCCAGCATTAGTGCGCCAAGTACAGCTTCTTCAAGCTCCCTTGCCTGAGGAGGTAATTTGCCTATATCGGGTGCTACTACTGTTTTTTCAACAACTTTTACGGTTGGTTTTCTTTTTTGCTTCTCCATTTTTATTGAAAGGTTTTTGCTAATTGAATACAAAGTTAGAGAGTTATTCTTTTACAATAAATTTTTAACGTTGATTGTTGCAATAAATTTATGAACAAATAATTGTTGATAACTTTCCCACTCAATTTAGTTGAAATTTTAGTTTATTGCAAATTTCATTTAACTCAAAACCATAGAAAATGAGAAACGAACATTATCAAGAAAAATCATGAAATTCTATGAACATTACTTGCGATAATATGTTCTAAGTAGTAATCACTCCTATTTAGAAATTATTCATTACAATAAAAAAACTACCGCCAGAGGTGATTTTAATTTAAAATGCAAAAAGAACAGATAATAGAGAAGTTAAAAGACAAGGATTTAAAAGTTACACCGCAAAGAATTATCGTTTTAAGTGCTTTATATTCTTTAAAAAATCATCCTACTGCACAGCAGATTATTGATGAGATTCATAAAAAGAATCCAAATATATCTGCCGGAACAATTTATAAGACACTGGATACATTTACAGAAAAGAGTGTAATCACGAAGGTCAGATCAACAGATGATACTACCAGATACGACTGGAAAGTGGATAATCATCATCATTTATTTTTTGAAGAAGATAACAGTATTGTTGACTACGTTAATGAAGGGCTTGACACTTTACTTGAAGAGTTTTTTAATAGAAACAAAATTCCTAACTTTGAGATCGACTCAATTAAGGTGCATATTAACGGCAGGAAAGAGGCTGATACTAACAACAAAAACAAATTATAGATAATCTTAAAAATTAGATTTATGAACGCAGAAGAATTAAAAAAACAAAGAGACAAGAAAAACCAACAGAAAATGACAACTGTTGCCGGAGCACCTGTAGCTAACAATCAGGACTCGATGACTGCCGGACCTCGCGGTCCGATGATGTTGCAGGATGTTTGGTTTTTAGAAAAACTGGCTCATTTCGACCGTGAGGTAATTCCTGAGAGAAGGATGCATGCCAAGGGATCGGGTGCTTTTGGCACATTTACGGTAACGCACGATATTACACAGTATTCAAGTGCTAAAATCTTTTCTGAGATAGGTAAGCAAACAGATATGTTTGTGCGCTTTTCTACTGTTGCAGGTGAACGTGGTGCTGCTGATGCAGAAAGAGATATTCGTGGTTTTGCAATGAAATTTTATACCGAAGAAGGCAATTGGGACTTAGTAGGAAATAATACTCCGGTTTTCTTCTTCCGTGATCCGCTTAAATTCCCTGACCTGAATCATGCTGTTAAACGTGACCCACATACAAATTTAAGAAGTCCGAATAATAACTGGGACTTCTGGTCGAATCTACCTGAAGCACTTCATCAGGTAACAATAACTATGGGCGACAGGGGTATTCCAAAGAGCTTCAGGCATATGCATGGCTTTGGCAGTCACACATACAGCTTTATAAATGCTGACCATGTAAGACATTGGGTTAAATTCCACTTTGTAACTCAACAGGGGATTGAATACCTGACTGATGCTGAAGCAGCAGAAGTTGTTGGAAGGGACCGTGAAAGCAATCAACGCGACCTTTTTGAAGCTATCGGCAATGGCAACTTCCCGAAATGGACTATGTATATTCAGATTATGAGTGAAGAGCAGGCTGAACAGATGCCTTATAATCCGTTTGACCTTACAAAGGTTTGGTATAAAGGCGACTTCCCGCTTATTGAGGTTGGAGTATTTGAGCTGAACCGAAACCCTGACAACTATTTTCAGGATGTTGAGCAAGCTGCTTTCAATCCGGCAAACGTAGTTCCGGGAATCAGTTTCTCACCCGATAAGATGTTGCAGGGAAGATTGTTTTCTTATGGTGATGCTCAGCGCTACCGCCTGGGAGTAAACCATCATCAGATTCCTGTGAACCACCCGAAAGGTGTAACACATGGATACAATAATTTTCACCGCGACGGACAAATGAGAGTTGATGGCAACCAGGGTGCAACACTGCACTATGAGCCAAACAGCTACAATGTGTGGCAAGAGCAGCCTGAACATAATGAGCCTGTTCAAAAAGTAGACGGTGATATAAAGAGATGGAATTTCCGCGAAGATGATGATAATTATTATGAGCAGCCCGGTAAATTATTCCGCTTAATGAAACCGGATGAGCAGCAGCGTCTGTTTGAAAATACTGCAAGAAATATGGGCGACAGTGATGAAATTATCAAAATCCGCCATATCGGCAATTGTTATAAAGCAGACCCTGCGTATGGAAGGGGAGTTGCTGACGCACTAGGAATTTCTTATGAAAAAGCTAGAATAGAGTAGAATTAGAACTTCTTTAATTTTAAAACCGACTCTTATTCATTTGTTTTAAGAGTCGGTTTTCACTTTGATTAGATAGAGCAGATTATCTTAAAAGAAAATATAACCGATTTTAACCTAGAATATTAACAGCGGTTTATTAACTTTGCTGATTAATTTTGGTAAAATCATTAGCAAAACGATATGAAAAAAGTTATAACCACATTTATTGGATTAAGCTTTTTACTACTCATATCAACTTTTACAGGTGCGGCGCAAAACCCGATATCATGGGATTTCTCACTTGAAGATGCCGGAAACGGCGAGGTTGATATTGTAGCAAAAGCAACAGTTGATGCAGGCTGGTATATGTATGATACAGAAATACCGGCAGGCGGACCAAATCCAACAATGATTGAGTTTGATGAAATAACAGGTGCTGAACCATCAGGAAAATTTCATGCTGCAGATAAGAAGGCTGTAGTGAAATATGATGATATTTTTCAGATGGAGATTGGCTCATTCACAAATTCAGTAACGTTTAAACAGCGACTAAAAGTAACAGACAAAGATAATTTCTCTGTTGTAGGCAACGTAAGAGCTCAGGCTTGTGATGACAGAACATGTACTCCTCCGCTGCCTGTTGACTTTGAATTTGCATCTGCAAATCTTCCTGCAACTATTACAGTTTCAGCTCCTGCACAGACAAGCGGAAGCACAACAGCATTAACTCCGGTTGAAATTACTCTACCTGAAAATGAGAACGAGCAGACTGAGGTAGCAGAGACTAAACCGGTAGAAATAAAGCCTGTTGACAGTGATGTTTTATGGACTCCTGTAGTAGCTGAACTGGAAGCATTAAATGATGGGGATAACCTTTCGGAAGCATCTCTAATTAATATATTTTTAAAAGGGCTGCTTTGGGGATTTGCTGCACTGCTAACCCCATGCGTTTGGCCAATGATACCAATCACTGTGAGCTTTTTCCTAAACAGGAATAAGGATAGCAGAAAGAAGGCCATTAAGGACGCAACTGTTTATGGTATTTCAATAATTGTTATCTATGTAACACTCGGATTGATTATTACTGCCGTTTTTGGTGCAAGTGCACTAAATAATATTGCAACAAGTCCGGTATTCAACCTGATCTTCTTTGCACTACTTATAACCTTTGCATTTTCGTTTATGGGTGCATTTGAGCTGGTATTGCCTGCATCATGGACCAATAAAATGGATAGTAAAGTTGATAGCTCTAAAGGGTGGCTAAGCCTGTTCTTTATGGCCTTTACCCTTGCATTGGTATCATTCTCCTGCACGGGTCCGATAATTGGATGGCTGCTGGTTGATGCTGCAACGCATGGCAACTTCCTTGCACCAACAATGGGTATGCTGGGATTTGCATTAGCCCTGTCCATTCCTTTCACATTATTTGCTATTTTCCCATCATGGCTGAAGACATTGCCAAAATCGGGCAGCTGGCTAAACTCTGTGAAGGTTGTGCTTGGGTTTATTGTTCTTGCCGTATCATTAAAATTCTTGTCGGTAGCCGACTTATCAAGTGGTTGGGGGTTACTAAACAGAGATGTGTTCCTTTCAATTTGGATTGTACTGTTTGTAATGCTCGGACTATATCTGCTTGGCAAGATTAAACTTAAAGGTGACAGCGAACTTAAGCATGTTTCTCTAACCAGATTCTTTCTTGCATTGATTTCATTTGCATTTGCAATTTATATGGTTCCCGGATTATGGGGAGCACCTCTGAAGCCTATAAGCTCAATTGTTCCGCCCCTGTCTACACAGGATTTCAAGCTTGTTGATAATTCGATGGAAGTGGTATTTGATGATTACGAAACAGGTATGGCTTATGCTGCACAAACAGGAAAGCCTGTTCTGCTTGAGTTTGGAGGACATGGATGTGTTAACTGCCATAAAATGGATGCTACTGTTTTGGCAGATGAGAGGGTTAAAAACCTGATTGAAGAGGAGTTTGTATTTATAGTGCTAATGGTTGATGAGAGAACGCGACTACCAGAAACAATTGAAGTTGAGGATGGTGGAAGGACATCGAAACTGAGAACTGTTGGTGATAAATGGAGTTATCTGCAAAGACATAAATTTGGTACTCAATCGCAGCCTTATTATGTGGTTCTCGACCATCAGGGTAAACCTATATCACCCGCACATGCTTATGATGAAAGTGTGGAGAGGTATGTTGAATTCCTTCAAACAGGATTACGAAATTTCAAATAATAACAATTAAAATAGTATTTGAAGAGGCGGCAATAAACCGTCTCTTCTTTATTAAGTAAAAGGGTATGAAAAGCAGAGAAGAAAAACTGGAGGCGTTTGGAAGATTGCTTGATGTAATGGATGAACTCCGTGTTAAATGTCCGTGGGACAGAAAACAGACCAACGAGAGTTTAAGGGCAAACACAATTGAAGAGACCTACGAACTGGCTGAAGCAATTATCAATAACGATGATGAAGAGATTAAGAAGGAGCTTGGAGATCTGTTGCTTCATATTGTTTTTTATGCAAAGATTGGAGAAGAGAAAAATGCGTTTGACATTGCCGATGTAAGTAATGCGATTTGCGATAAGCTTATTTTTCGCCACCCCCATGTGTTTGGAGATAAAAATATTGAGTCTGCATCAATGGTTGAGCAATCGTGGGAACAAATAAAATTAAAAGAGAAGGGTGGTAATAAAACTGTTCTTGAAGGTGTTCCCTCTGCCCTGCCCTCGCTTGTTAAAGCATACAGAATTCAGGATAAAGCACGTAATTCGGGGTTCGACTGGAATAAGCGCCATGACGTCTGGGAAAAGGTGAAAGAGGAACTCAGTGAACTGGAGGCTGAAATTGAGAATATGGATTCTGATAAGATTGAAGCTGAGTTTGGAGATCTTATATTCAGTATAATAAATGCATCGCGTTTATACAAGGTAAACCCTGATAATGCTCTTGAACGGACTAATAAGAAGTTTATATTCAGGTTTAACTATATGGAAAACAAGGTTAAGGAGCAGGGCAAATCTTTAGATGAGTTATCTCTGATTGAAATGGAGGAGATTTGGCAGGAGGCGAAAAAACATGAGTGAGAATCAGGAATTATTTCCCGATTCTCCATCTTGTTAATATATTTCTTCTTTTAGGAAAAATTCCATTGTGCTTTGTGCGCACATCCTCAACTACATAGAAACTGTTGCTATCGAGTTCATTAATAGCCTTTTCAAGAGTTTTCATCTCCTTACGATCTATAACAGTCTCTATAATATCCACCTCATCAACTGCTCCCCTGCCTTTAATTACTGTAGCACCAAAATTTTGTTTGTTAAGCATCTTAATCATTTCGGCACTATTTTTCTTTGTGTATATCCTGCAAAGCACAATACCATATGCAATTCTGTTTTCAAGAAGAATTCCTACATAATTTCCTGTTGCATATCCGGCTGCATACGACAAGTATGCTACCATATCATTTGCTCTGGTAAGAATCTGAGAAATAACCACAACCCAGATAAAAACCTCCACAAATCCAATAAGAGGGGCTTTATTCTTCTCTCCTTTAGAAACAAAGATAATTCTGAGAGTTCCTAACGAAACATCAATTACCCTACCAAAGAAAATAATAATCGGTAAAAGCCATGGGTAAACATCTAAAAAATCGAACATATAAAAATATTAATAAGTTAATTGTAAATTTTGATATAGCATCAGACCACTAAGGTAACAAGATAAGCAATAAAATTGTTGATATCATCATCACTGGTATCCCATGAACAGACCAAACGCATTTCGTTGCGACTAACATCCCAGTCGTAAAAGAAATATCGCTCGCGCAATTTATCAGTTATATCTTTTGGAAGAATAAAGAATACAGCATTTGATTGAACAGGCTGAGTTATTTCAAGTCCGTTTACCTCACGCATATAACCTGCAAGCTTCTGAGCTGCCATATTCGACTTAACTGCATTATCAAGCCATATATTTTCTTTGATATATGGTATAAACTGAGCAGAGATATAGCGCATTTTAGAGTAGAGCTGAGTTGTTTGCTTCCTGTAATATTTTATATTCTCAGACAACTCTTTCCTTAAAGGAACGAGTGCCTCACCAAACATTAATCCGTTTTTAGTACCGCCCATCGTAAAGATATCCACTCCACAATCAACAGTGATCTCTTTAATAGAAACATTTAAATAGGCACATGCATTGGCAATACGTGTGCCATCAACAAACAGATACATATCATGACTGTGAGCCAGATCGGCAAGTGCCTTGATCTCCTCTTTTGTATATGCTGTGCCAAGTTCTGTTGTTTGTGATATGGCAATTACCTTTGGCTGCGAATGGTGCTCAAAACCAAAACCATGAAGGTGAGGTTCAACAAGTGCGGGTGTTAGTTTACCATCAGGTGTGGGTATCTCTTTTAGTTGCGCACCTGTGAATTTAACGGGTGCCCCACACTCATCAACAGCAATATGAGCCGTTGATGCACAGATTATAGAATGGAATGATTTGCAACAGGCCTGCAAGGCAACTACATTAGCACCTGTTCCGTTGAACATGAAGAATGATTCGATACCACTATTTCCAAGCAGTTCAGAAATAAGTCTTGAGGCCTCTTCAGTCCACTTGTCGTCACCATAAGCAATTGCATGGTTGGTGTTTACATCATTTAAAGCCAGCATTATACGAGGATGTACTCCCGAGTTATTGTCGCTCCCGAAACTTCGCATAAAAAGAGTATTGTAATTTCTTACAAAGATAGTTGAATTAAT
>CAZYNA010000030.1:13455-16684 GCA_964648775.1 uncultured Proteiniphilum sp.
CGAAACTTCGCATAAAAAGAGTATTGTAATTTCTTACAAAGATAGTTGAATTAATGAAACTTTATTTTATTGCTTAATCAAAACTAACCAAAATTGGCAAGCAGGAACTTCTTAGTTAGTTCAGGGTCTTCATTCTTCCTCTTTGCATAATCAAGAACTTGATCCTCTGCAATTTCACCTATTCCAAAATACTTTGAATCGGGGTGAGCAAATAACAAACCACTTACAGATGCATTTGGATACATAACACCATTTTCAGTGAGAGTGATGCCTATCTCATCAGAGGAAAGCATATTATGCAGAATAAAATTGGTAGTCTGATCGGGAATTGAGGGATAGCCGACAGCAGGACGAATTCCCTGGAACCTGACTGCAAGCATATCTTTGATAGATATATTTTCATCGGCTGCATAGCCCCACTCTTCGCGACGGATTTTTGCATGCAACCACTCGGTAGCAGCCTCAGCAAGACGGTCGAGAAGCGATTTCATAAGCAGTCCGTTATACTCATCTCCCTCCTTATCGTATTTATCCATAAGTTCTTCAGCTCCAACACCTGCAGTAACGGCGAATGCTCCTATATAGTCGGTTTTACCGGAAGTCTGAGGTGCAATAAAATCGCTTAGAGAATAGTACTCATTCTTTTTAGATTTTTTCTGCTGTCGAAGGAAAGGGAATGCAACTGTGTCATCTGTTTTTACATATACTGTATCATTATCACTATATGCTTCATACAATCCAAATACTGCCTTAATATATTCTACTTTCTGCTCTGCAAACATATTTAGCATATTTACTGCATCATCATACAGCTTTGCCGCTTCAACACCTTTATCACGATCATCTTCACGGAATCCTTTAAGCCATTCGGCACGCTCCTCTTCGCTTTTTCCGACCTCTGTGATTGTGTGAAAACGGGCAGAAAGATTCCATGCGGGAAACAGAAATTTCCAATCGAGCCAGGGGATAATTTCTGCCACATCAATTTTATGTATAGCCACTCTTCCCATCCTATTTGGTTTATGTGCCTCAAAACTATCCCAGTCGATTTTAAAAGCATTCTCACGAGCCTCTTCTATTGAAACAAGGTCTGTTGTTTTCTGAGAGTGACTCTCTCTGAGCAGTCTGTACTCTTCCTTTGTTTTCTTTATAAATTCATCGCGCCTTTCCTCGCTCATAAGACCAGCAACTGCAGAAGGAGCCTGAGAAGCATCCTTTACATATACAACCGGTCCGCGATTATATTTAGGTTCAATCTTTAATGATGTATGCAATTTAGAGGTAGTTGCGCCACCAATTAAAAGAGGCAGGCTAAGTCCCGCTTTCTCTAACTCCTCGGCAACTACTCCCATCTCCCCGAGGGAAGGTGTGATTAGTCCGCTTAACCCAACGATATCGGGTTTCTCTTCATTAATGGTTTTAATTATTCTTTCTGCCGGGACCATTACTCCCAGGTCAATAATATCATAGTTATTGCAGGAGAGCACAATTGAAACAATATTCTTACCAATATCATGCACATCACCCTTTACGGTAGCCAGCAGAATCTTGCCGGCTTTGTGAGATCCTCCTTCAGTTGACTTCTCGGCTTCGAGAGTTGGCTGAAGAATTGCAACAGCCTTTTTCATTGCTCTTGCAGCCTTAACAACCTGGGGCAAAAACATTTTACCTGCACCAAACAGATCGCCAACCCTGTTCATTCCTTCCATTAGCGGCTTATCTATTATATCAACCGCCCGCGGGTATTTTTCAAGTGCTTCGGATAAATCCTCCTCCATATAATCTCCGACACCTTTAACAAGAGCATAGCTTAATCGTTCTTCCAGCGGAAAAGTGCGCCATTCTTCCGACTTCGATTGCTCCGACTCAGGAGTTTTTTCGTTCTTTATTTTTTCTGCATAAGCCATTAATCGCTCAGTTGCATCTTCGTGCCTGTTAAAAATAACATCCTCAACCAGCTCTTTCTCATTTGCAGAAATATCTTCGTAGATTACCGACTGACCGGGATTTACGATACCCATATCAAGTCCGGCTCTTATAGAATGATACAAAAACGATGAGTGCATCAATTCCCTGATATATTCATTCCCTCTGAATGAAAATGAAAGGTTACTAACTCCGCCACTTACTTTTGCATGTGGCAGATTCTCTTTAATCCATGTAACACTCTTAATAAAGTCGATTGCATAATTTTTATGCTCATCCATACCCGTTGCTATAGCCAGAATATTAGGGTCGAAAATTATATCTTTTGGATCAAAACCGTTTTCTGTGAGAAGGTTATAAGCGCGCTCACAAATCTCTGTGCGACGTTCGAAGGTATCAGCCTGACCGGTTTCATCAAAAGCCATCACTACAACTGCCGCCCCATACGATTTAACCAACTCAGCCTCACGAAGGAAATCAGCTTCACCATTCTTAAGCGAAATTGAATTAACAATAGATTTACCCTGAACACATTTAAGTCCCGCTTCAAGAACCTTCCAATCCGACGAGTCAATCATTATCGGAACACGTGAAACATCGGGGTCTGATGCAAGAATATTAAGGAAATTGGTCATCTCCTCAACACCGTCAAGCAACCCCTCATCCATATTAATATCGAGAACCTGGGCACCATCTTCTACCTGCTTGCGAGCAATATCGAGCGCTTCATCATATTTTTTCTCCTTAATAAGACGTAAGAAACGACGTGAGCCTGCAACATTACACCTCTCTCCGATATTGAGGAAATTAATTTGAGGCGATACTTCCAGTTTCTCCAGTCCGGACAGCTGCATGTAAGCCGGCTCCTTTGCTATTTTATGTGGAGCGGCTCCTTTAACCATATCCACATATTTTGCAATATGCTCGGGGGTAGTACCGCAGCATCCACCAACAATATTAATTAGCTCTTCATCAACAAACTCCTTAATCTGAGATGCCATTTTCTCGGGCGTTTCATCATATTCACCCAGCTGATTAGGAAGTCCTGCATTTGGGTAAGTACATACATAGAATGGAGCAATTTGCCCCAATTCCTTAACATATGGCTTCAGATCTGAAGCACCGAGCGAACAGTTTAGTCCGATTGCCAATGGTTTAGCATGACTTACTGAAGCAACAAAAGCACCGAGCGTCTGCCCTGACAATGTTCTGCCTGCCTTATCTGAAATTGTTACTGATAAAATAATTGGTGTTTTAATGCCGGTTTCGGCTGCAACCTCTTCAGCTGCAAAAATTGCAGCCT
>CAZYNA010000030.1:16784-29846 GCA_964648775.1 uncultured Proteiniphilum sp.
GGTGTTTTAATGCCGGTTTCGGCTGCAACCTCTTCAGCTGCAAAAATTGCAGCCTTGGCATTAAGTGTATCAAAAATTGTTTCTATAAGAAGGATATCTACCCCACCCTCAACAAGTGCAATAATTTGCTCTTTATAGGCAGCTTTGAAGTCATCAAAAGTTGCAGCTCTGTACATAGGCTCCTCAACTCTTGGACTCATTGATGCCGTTTTGTTTGTTGGCCCTATTGATCCGGCTACAAAACGAGGCTTATCAGGTGTTTTAGCGGTATATTCGTCGGCAGCCTCACGAGCAATTTTGGCTGCTGCCCTGTTGATTTCCGCAGCAAGATGAGACATCTTATAATCCTGCATTGAAATTGATGTAGAATTAAAAGTGTTAGTCTCAATTATATCAGCTCCTGCATTGAGATACTCCCTGTGAATCTCACCAATTACTTCAGGTCTGGTTAGTGATAGAAGATCATTATTACCTTTCAGAAGTACTTCAAAATCCTTAAATCTTTCTCCTCTGAAATCTTCTTCTGTGAGGTTATACCTCTGTATCATAGTTCCCATCGCACCATCTAAAATAAGGATACGATCGGATAAAAGTTTTTCCAATTTCATCTTTCTACTTTATTATTTTGGTAAGTCAAAATTAACTATTAAAATTAATTTCCGTTACCTTTCATCGAAAACCTTAGTTTTCCTGTAAATAAACTTAATATCAATTTTCTAAGCCACACCACTATCCATGCTAAAGTGAGTCGCACCGCAAGTATCCACCAGAGTGAAACGCCAAGTGCTACAAACAACAAATTGTCCTCTAAAATTGAATGTGATATTGCAAGATGATGATTGAGCAAGTTGGCTTCTGTACGGGACACCTTGCCATTCTTCATCTGTTCCATCATTAATGCACCTCCATAAGCTAACCCCACTATATATCCAATTAACCAAAGGAAACCTGTATTTGGAGATAAACCAAAAAACTTAAGTATTGGTTCAATACCTTTACTAAGCTTTGATATCATATGATATGAATTTAAAATGTTATACAGGAGATTCAGCGAGAAAATAATTACTAAGATTAGTATGGATATATTTATTGAGCTTTTCAGCCAAAGGAGGAGAAGTTCACCTATTGAAGCAACAGAAGCGATATCGGTTTGAACGAAGACAGGCATCCCCATGTCTTGCGGCAAAATAAGATTCAGTATAAATGCTGTAATAATACTCATTGAGATCCTAAGGATACTCATACCCCAGAATGATGTGCCTGTTCTTGCCTGAATTGCACTTTCTACAGGTAAATTATGAGCTAATTGACACATTAAGGCTAAGATAGTTAGCTCTCTAAGTGTAATACTCATTGAAGTTATTATTGCAAGTGGTGCATATAACGGCAAGAAAATTGATGTTATAAAAACAATTGCTGTACTCCCCGGCAAACCCATATTTGTAAACAGCGGATCCAGAAACTCGGCTAAATATTCGAGAGCACCATAGTAATCAAGAAACCTGACTGCCAAAGAAATGGGCAGTATCATTTTTAATAACCACAGAGTGGTGCTCCAGGCCTTCTTTATTGCCGGAACAAGTATTTCATTACGGAATCTCATTATAAAAAATTATCAAAACAGAGTAAGTGAAATTACTCTAATATTGAATTACTGATAACACTAAACAAAATCTATTTCTTAAACATTCGTTCCATTGAACGCTTGTCCTCTTTTTCTCTCAATGATTGGCGCTTATCGTACTGCTTCTTACCTTTTGCAATGGCAATGACCAGTTTAGCCAACCCCTTTTCATTTATAAACAGCCTCACAGGTATTATGGTAAAACCAGTTTCTTTTGTGAGTCTGCTGATTTTTCTGAGCTCATTCCTATTAAGCAACAACTTTCTGTCACGTCTGGAGTCGGGATTATTGTATGTTCCATAAAAATAGGGTGCTATATGCATATTTCTAACCCACAGCCCCTTACCCTCGAACAGACAATATGTATCAACAAGACTGGCCTTTCCAAGTCTTATCGACTTGATCTCAGTACCTGTTAACACTATACCCGCTACAAATGTTTCCACCAACTCATAATCGAAGGTGGCCCGTTTGTTCTTTATATTAATTGGAGACTGTTTCATTATTCCCTTTGTACCTCGAAGCTATTTAATATATAAAGTGCTGATAAAACATTTACCAGCAGCTTTATTGAAAAATGGCTCTAATCTATCAAAAAGATTCTATATCAATTGATAAATCTTGCATTTAAAGTTTGAAATTACAAAAAAATCTCATTCTACCATACTTTTATCTTGAAAAATGGATGATATTTATAAATTTTGCTGATTATTAATAATGATAATCACAGTTTTTGCATTTACTTTAAACATAACGACAGTAATAAGTTACAAAAAAAAGAGGATAAATAACAGTTTATAGTTATATTTGCATACAACGCTGATCTGTATATTATTATGACAAAATTAATATCAATAATTTTGCTTATTTGCTGTTTTTTCACTCCGGTGTCTGCACAGGAAAAACAGCGAAAGAAGGTAGGTGTTGTTCTAAGCGGTGGAGCAGCAAAGGGATTTGCTCATGTAGGAGCATTAAAAGTTTTAGAGGAAGCAGGAATCCCTATCGATTATATTGCCGGAACCAGTATGGGTGCAGTTGTTGGAGGCCTGTACGCAGTAGGTTTCAGTGCTGATAAGATAGACTCACTAATACATCTTCAGGACTGGAACTATTTGATGCGCGATCATGTTGCCCGTGAGAACCTGCCTATCAACAGACGAGACAACAATAGAAGATATATCGTTTCTCTTCCGTATAAATTTATATTAAAAGACAGAAGTGGCAGCCTTAGCCTTCCTCCCGGTGTTTTTGCGGGTCAAAATATATACAGTCTCTTTCTTAACATGACTATCGGTTATCAGCATGAAATGAATTTCAATGAACTTCCTATACCTTTTGCTTGTGTGGCCGCTGACGTACGTACAGGCGAAGAGGTAGTATTCACAGAAGGACATTTACCTTTGGCTATGCGTGCCAGTATGGCAATACCGGGAGTTTTTACGCCGGTAGAGATTGATAGCATGCTACTTATTGATGGAGGCATAATAAATAATTACCCTGTTGATGTAGTTCGTGATATGGGAGCAGATATTGTGATTGGGATAGTATTCCCCCCTGACGAGAAAGCAATTGAGGAAGCTCAGGGAAGCATGACAGAAGTAACAGAACAGCTGTGGAACTTCATCGGAAATCAAAAAAGAACTCAGAATATAGAGAATACTGACATATTAATCACACCTAACCTACACCCCTATGGCTCAATGGACTTTGAAATAGTTGCTATTGACTCAATTATATCGAGAGGTAGTAAAGCAGCACTTAATGTTTGGGATGAATTAATTTCCCTGAAAGAGTCACTTAAAATAGAAGAAGATAAACCTGATAAAATAAATAAACCTGAAAATAAATATTTAAATCTGGACACACTTTTAATCAACAGCGTTAGGGTTGAAGGAGTTTCGCCTAAAGAAGAAGAGCTGATATTAAAGTGGATATCAATAGATAATGATAAGGTTACCCGAAAACAGCTTGATGCTATGACTGCACGAATTTATGGGAGTGATTTGTTTTCCAGAGTATATTATCAATTAGATGGAACTCAGCCTTTCGATCTGGTGTTTTCGGTTGAACCCAAACAGACAAATAACCTTAACTTAGGTATGCATTTCGATAGTAAGGACATGGCTGCAATTCTTGCTAACACAACTATTCGTTTTAATCGTTCAATTAACTCAATGTTTGACATTACAACTCGTCTTAGCCGTGATCCATACCTGATGATTGATTACTCAATTAATAGCGGACTCTTTTACAAAGGTGGCATAAATTACAAGATTAGCAGAAATGACTTACATATATATCAAAATGGCGATCTCTCATATAATGCACAAGTAGTCCGTAATGCACTTAATTTAAACTTCTCTGAATTCTATTTTGGAAATGTAAAACTATATTTAGGAGCTGCATTAGAGAGTTTTCACTTTTCCAATCCGATGCAAAGCATTTCAAATCCATATATATATGAGGTAGAAGATCAGCTTTATATTAATTATACATTTAATGGAGTATATGACAATCTCAACAATACATATTTCCCTACATCCGGACAATACTTTTCTTTTCAGTACTTAATGCTGACCGATAATTTCGTTAAATTAAACAACGAGCTTCCTCTCAGTATTTTTAAAATGAATATGTTCAGACCATTTGCTTTATCAGATAGAGTTTATATAACTCCGGGTATAGATGCCCGTTATATAATAAACGACAACCCACCTGAGATATACCGAAATTATGTTGGAGGGAGAAACAACGGGCACTACTTACCACAGCAAATAGCCCTGCAGGGTTCAGTTGGGATGGAGGCACTGAATAACATGGTTTTATCTGCAGATTTAGGTATTCATTATAATTTCAGATCAAACAATTATCTTTACGCCAACCTCAATTTTACTGCTCATAACAACCATCTTCATAATCTACTCGAAGGAGAATCAATATTAAGTGTAAATCTTGGCTACTCATATCTTTCAATAGTCGGCCCGCTTAGATTAGAGCTTGGGTATTCAGATCTTTCTAAACGATTTCATCCATATATAAGCATAGGATATTATTTCTGATATGGTATTTTATTAGTATTCGGAATTAATTAATTGTAAAAGTAAGAAGCATGCTGATAGCCATTGGCACAAAAACTACTAATGCTGATGCTGCCAAAACTAAGTTTACTCTATACTTATTATCTACTTTAAGATAATGAATTGCACCGGAATTTACAATTACAATAGTATATAAAACAAAAGCCCAAACTATATAAAAGCCTGATAAGAAAGGGGTTATTAAATACAACAGATAAAGTACCACAGAAGAGTAACCAGAAAATAGTCTAAAACGGGAGATATTTTTTCTTACTTTATATCTAGGAGCCAGCTCATTAATTACATAAGATGAAATAAAGTAACCTCCATAAACCGAAACAAGATTAATTATAGCCAGCTTAAGAGCATTTTCAACTCCACCGTTTTTGGTAAACCACATCCCACCAACAAAAGAGGTAAGTGCAATAAGTCCAAATATTGGATGAAGGAATTTATTTAGAAACTCATTCAAACTTCTCTTTTCATTGTCTATTCTTTTCCATGCATTAGATGATGACACAATAAGCTGCATCACAGTAGCAAAAATATTTCTCCACATTACTCTATTAATTTGGATTCAAAGGTAGCTAAAAAAAGCAGCACTCCGAAAAGTACTGCTCTGTGAATTTATATAGTTGAAAATATTATTCAGCTACAGTTAAACGGTATATCTGAGATGGCTGAGGTTGATTATTCAGATAATAATGAAACTCAATTTCCAGCTTCTTAGTAGCGGTTTGACTACTTCCCTGATAAGCATTTCTGATTGGAGACATATTCAGCGCTAAAGCATCTACATTTCTCTCATATGTTGTACCCTCAGGGTTTCCACCCATAGTAAGATTAATGTCTATTATAATCTTATCACCAGATTCTGACGCATCATCTCTTTTGTAGAATTCCACGTACGCAACCTCACCTTTTCTGGCTTCATAGGCATATTGAAATATCCACAGATCACCCATAAACTCTTTATTATCTGCATATAGAGGAGGGGCAACTTCTAAAAAGCTTACCGGCTCTTCTATTTCCGGCATTTCATTCATATTAACTGTCTTCTTTGTAATTTCAGCGATTTCACCCGAAATTTGCACATTGTCTGCATAGAAAGACTCGCCTCCCTTGTTTAGTGTAGTATTCCCGTTTGCTTCGTCCCAGCTGTATGTCATAACATTTATTGAGCCGGGATTCAAAAGTAACATATCAGGGTTAGTAATTAGTCTGGATGGAGAAACCGGTGAAATTGTTTTACCAAACATTTTCATTTCATCCGAAAATTCCACGTATACAAAAGTAGAATCAACATAATTGCTACTAACTTCACCCAAGCAAGATGTCATAAATAGCGCAGTACCGATTATACTTAAAATCAAAATAACTTTTTTCATAACTTTTCTATTAAATAATGTAATTAAAATTCATATCTGACTCCCAGACTGAGATCCATAACTATTTTTCTGTCTGAGTATATTGTAGAATACTGATTTTTCGCATCAAAGTAATAAGAACCACCAACCTTTCCGTAAAGCCTAAGGTCATTATATATTGGGTAAGATAAACCTACACCGGCATTAACCGAAAACTGAGGGTTTCGCTGAGAAATATTAACATCTACCATTGCCGATGACTGAGTATCCTCCTCAATAGATTGACCTTGGTTTACCCGCCTGTATTTACCATAAATATCTTTCTCAATCATCCCACCAACAGAGGCATAAATATTAAGTTTTTGAAGCGAAATTATATTATAGTTCAGGTTAAGCGGAACACCTAAATAATGAAGTTTCTGAGTTTCCCTTTCCTGAAAAGCGACACTGCTGTTTTTAGCTTTAGAGTAAAGAAAAGAGTATATCAAACCAGTTTCGACATATAAATCATCAAACAACTGCTTTGAAACAGTTATACCAAATGATACGGGCTGACTGTGTTCCATTTCAGACTCAAGCTCTCCAATTGTATTAGTTTGAAGAGCCGACTTATCCATATTATCAGGAGCTTTTTGGTTATCAAAAGCAACTGCACTTCTGAGAGTCATTGGCGCATTTACTGCTTGCTGATAGCTTGTTAACCCTCCTCTGCCACTTATAGATAGAATAAGATCTTCTCTATCTCTATTCGAACTGTTATCGGCAAACAAAACATCATTCTCACCACTAATATCAATAATTTCCTCTATTGGCAAGTCAAACCACTCTTCATCTTCTTTATCGATATTTAAAATTTCATTCTGTTTTGTAGTATATATAATTTCATTTGCTGCAGCTGACACCGTTTCCTCTACCGACACCTTTTCAGTAGTCTTTGATAGTACATGTGTTACAGGCTGATAATTGCCGGCGAGCAACTCTTTGGTTTCAACAGCCGGTTTATAAACCTCATCAGGTTGTGAAGGAATATTTGAGTCATGTATTTTAGAAGGTGCCTCCGAAATTATTATTTCATTTTGCTCTGAAATATTATTAAAGAACAATAAGCTGCCAATTAATATCAGCAAAGCTGCCGCAGCTACACCAATATATCTCAATTTAAACCGTCTGCTTACTATGTTCGTGGAAGAGGCTGAATTCAATGAGACCTCTATTCTGTCCCAGCCATCGGCCGGTAACGGAACTTTATAGTTTTCAAATTTCGATTGAAACTGATCTCTTATATTTTTATCTGAATTCATTTTAATTGTCTTAAATGTTTTTTCTGAACCCTGGCCGAAATTTTACTCTTCAACATATTTTTTGCTCGATAATATTGAGAACGGGATGCTGCCTCATTTATACCCAGCTGTTCAGCTATCTCCTTATGCGACATATCCTCAAATACAAACAAGTTAAAAACCGTTCTGTATCCGGTAGGTAATGATCTTATCATATCAAAAACCTCATCCGTTGGAATTTCCATAATCTCAAGTGTGTCATTCTCTTCTATTTGTGCATCAGTGAGCGACATATAGCTAAAATCCTCAATTAGTCGATTTTTTTTCTGCTCTTTTCTATAATTCTCAAGAGCCAGATTTACAAAAATACGTCTCAGCCAGCCTTCAAAAGAACCCTTGCCCGAATACGAGCTAATCTGCGTAAATACACGAATAAAACCATCGTGCAACAAATCTCTGGAAGTCTCCTCCTCCTTACAGTAGCGCAAACATACAGCCATCATTACAGGGGCGTATTTCTCATATAACGCCTTTTGAGCATTGCGGTCCTGTTTCTTACACGCTAATATAAGTTGCGTATCTTCCATTCTTATCGCAGTTATTATATAGATGGCAAATTAGAAAAAACGCTGCACGGATATCTGTTTTTTATCAGTATTTACCGTTTTTTAAGAATTGCCCCCGTTCTAATCAATGTAATTATAATCAGTGTTATTTAGATTAATTTTTCCGCATCAAATATAGTAACTGTCATAATATCTACCAAGATTTATTATTTAAGAATACGTAATTATAAATTGCACTGTTACTGATTTTTATTTATTTTTGTCCTATAAATTAATAAAAACTCCTCATTATGAAAGATTTTTTGAAAATCATGATAGCCTCTGCATTAGGATTTATAATTGCACAAATTATACTTACTATAATAGCAATGGTTATGTTCTTCGGTGCAATGGGTTCATTTCTTGGCACAATGTCAAGTGAAAAATTTATTCTACAAGATAATTCTGTGCTAAATCTTAGACTTTCGGGTGCAATTGTTGAGAGAACAGCTGAACCAGATCCCTTCACTTCATTAATCGCCTCAGAGCATCAAACAACAATGGGCCTTAATGATATTGTAAGCGCTATTAGAAAAGCTAAGAACAACGATAAAATTAAAGGCATCTATCTTGATTCCAGAATGTTTACAGCTTCAATGGCTACTTTAGCTGAAATAAGAGGAGAACTCGAAAGCTTTAAAGAGAGCGATAAATTTATTGTAGCATATGCAGACACATACACCCAAGGAGGATACTACCTTGCATCTGTTGCAGATAAAGTTGCGATAAACCCTCAGGGCATGCTTGATTTACACGGACTGTCATCAACGCCAATCTTTTTTAAAGACGCATTAGACAAACTGGGTATTGAGATGCAAATATTTAAAGTAGGCACTTACAAATCCGCTGTTGAACCATTCATTCAAAACGAGATGAGTGAATCAAACAGAGAACAGGTTACATCATATCTAAATGATTTATGGAGTACCTTAAGAGGTGAGTTAGCTGAGTCCCGCTCACTAACAACAGTTGAAGTCGACTCACTTGCCAACTCACTCACATTAATGCAAACAACCGATTATCTGTTATCCGCAAATCTTGTTGACACCATACTGTACGAAACAGAAATGAAAGACTATGTGAGAACAATGCTTGACATCGATGCGGATGATAAAATACCATCTGCCACAGTTGGCAATATGAAATCTGTAACTACCAAAATGGTAGAGAAAACAAATAATACAATTGCAATTCTATATGCTCACGGTAATATTACATCCGGTAGCGGATCTACAAATATACAAGACAAGCATTTTGTAAATGAAATAGAGAAACTTAGAAAAGATGATGATATAAAGGCGGTTGTATTCCGAGTCAATTCTGGTGGAGGTAGCGCTTTTGCCTCAGAGCAGATTTGGAAAGCAATCACTAACCTAAAAGAAGTAAAACCGGTGGTTGTATCAATGGGCGATGTGGCTGCATCAGGAGGATATTACATTGCAGCTAATGCAGATAAAATTGTTGCTCAACCCACCACTCTCACAGGCTCAATTGGTATATTTGGTATGATACCAAACTTTGAGGGAACATCCAACAAAATAGGAGTACATACAGATGCAGTAAAGACAAACGAGTTCTCTGATTTCGGTAATATCACTCGCCCGCTTAATGCAAGCGAGCAGAGACTAATGCAACAATATGTTGAGAATGGATATGATCTTTTCTTAACCCGTTGTGCCGAAGGAAGAGATATTCCCAAAGAGACACTTGCAGAATATGCCGAAGGTAGGGTATGGACCGGAAATCAGGCTAAAGAAATAGGGCTGGTTGATGAGCTCGGAGGGATTGAAACTGCTATTGAAATAGCTGCCGAATTGGCAAGTTTAGGCAAAAGCTACGTTGTTTTTGAATACCCTAAACTGCGCTCACCAATTGAAGAGCTTATTAATCCTGCAAAAGAAGAATTAGCAGCAAGAACTTTAAAAGAGTATCTGGGTGAAAGTTATGAACTATTTATGATATTGAAAGATATCAAAGAGCAAGATTATATTCAAGCAAGAATTCCTTTCGATTTTAATATACAGTAAATTAGAATGGAGATACCGGAAGTCGAAATTCGTCGATCACTACTGCCATTTTCCAGGCTGTACGGGTTTGCCGTGAATTTTCGCAACTGGTTATTCAACAGAAATATACTAAAACAAAGGAAGTTTGATATACCCGTCATATGCGTTGGCAACATAACCGTTGGTGGTACAGGCAAGACACCTCATATTGAATATCTAATCAGACTTTTATCACCAAAATATAAAGTAGCAGTGCTAAGTCGCGGCTACAAACGCAAAAGTCGCGGCTTTATGATTGTGGAAACTAACTCAGCAGTAAGAGAAGTTGGCGATGAACCTTTGCAGATAAAGCAAAAATTTCCCTCAACACTGGTTGCAGTTGACAGAGACAGAGTTAATGCTATAGAAAAAATGTCAGCTTTTGCAGAAGATATACGTCCCGATGTAATACTTCTTGACGATGGATTTCAACACAGACATGTACAACCATCGTTATCTGTGTTATTGGTAGACAGTAACCGTCCCGTTTTTGAAGACGAGCTTCTCCCTGCCGGAATGCTACGCGAACCGCTCAAAGGAAAAGACAGAGCATCAATAGTTCTGGTAACTAAGTGCCCGCCCGAGATGCAACCAATAGATTTCAGAATCTACTCCAACGGTTTAAACCTATACCCGTTTCAGAAACTGTATTTTACATCTTTAGATTACGACGTATTGAAACCGGTGTTCCCTGATTTTCAGGAAGAGCAGCTACAGCTAGATGAACTTAGAAAGAAGCATCTCTTTCTTGTTACCGGTATTGCATCACCAACACCGCTGGTAGAAAAGCTTGAGCACAAGACTTACAATCTCTACACAAAGTTTTTTTCAGATCATCACAACTTCTCAAGAGATGATATAAGGTCTATATTAGAGATGGTTAACTCAGTTGAAGATGAAAATAAAGTTGTACTTACTACCGAAAAAGATGCAGTAAGATTCAGAGGATTAAAATATCTGCCTGAAGAATTAAAAAATATACTATATTACATCCCTGTAAGAATTACATTTGTAAATAATAAAGAGAGACATTCATTCAATAAAAAAGTATTAGAACATGTTAGAAACTATCAAACAAACAGCAGATTACCTAAAAGGTAGAATAGTAGAAATACCTAACACGGCAATTATTCTTGGAACTGGACTTGGTGAATTAGCAAATGAGATAGAGGATAAAAATGAAATCCCTTATACCGAAATACCTAATTTCCCTTTATCTACAGTAGAAGGACACAGTGGTAAACTGATTATCGGAACACTTGGAGGCAAAAAAGTACTTGCAATGCAGGGACGCTTTCACTACTATGAAGGTTACACTATGAAGGAAGTTACATTTCCTGTAAGAGTATTTAAAGCATTGGGAATTGAGTACCTGTTCGTTTCAAATGCCGCAGGAGGAATGAATTCAAGCTTTGATGTAGGTGACATCATGCTAATTGAAGATCACATCAACCTGTTTCCTGAGCACCCTCTTCACGGCAAAAACTTCAATGAACTTGGCACCCGTTTCCCTGATATGAGTGAAGCTTATAATAAGGAATTGCGACTGAGAGCGATGGAAATTGCCAAAGAAAAGAACATTAAACTACAGCATGGTGTTTATATCGGGCTGCAAGGTCCGACCTTTGAGACTCCTGCAGAGTACAACTTCCTGAGAATCATCGGAGGAGACGCAGTAGGAATGTCAACTGTTCCCGAAGTGATTGTGGCAAACCACGCAGGCATGAAGGTGCTGGCATTTTCAATAATTACCGATCTTGGGGTTCTGGGAAAAATTGTTGAAGTTACACACGAAGATGTTCAGGAGGCAGCAAAGATTGCTCAGCCAAAGATGGCCGAAATTATGAGGACTATCATACAGACAATTTAAGGCTAAAAAGCCGTTTAAAATATGCAAAGAACAGAAATAGCAACATTAGGTGAGTTTGGTCTTATCAACCACCTGACAAAAGATATTAAAACAATACAACAAACAACCATTCTGGGTGTGGGAGATGATGCCGCTATAGCCGACTATAGCGGCCATCAAACCCTGATTACAACAGATTTACTTCTGGAAGGAATACATTTCGATTTAATGTACAGTCCCTTAAAGCATTTGGGCTACAAAGCGGCAGTAGTTAACTTCTCAGATATTTATGCAATGAACGGTAAGCCTCAGCAAATTACTATATCATTGGGAATCGCCAAACGAATGTCTGTAGAAGATCTGGAAACTTTTTACAGCGGACTCAAGCTTGCCTGCGACATTTATGGGGTTGATATTGTGGGAGGAGATACCACCTCTTCCTTAACAGGGTTTACCATAAGTATAACCTGCATAGGAACTGTAAAGAAAGATGATATAACTTATAGAAGTGGTGCAAAAGACACCGATCTCATCTATGTTTCAGGAGATTTAGGAGCTTCATACATGGGTCTCCAGCTTCTTGAAAGGGAGAAAGCAGTATTTGCCAGTAATCCCGAACAGGAATTTAAACCGGAGTTCAGTGGCAGAGAATATATACTGGAGCGTCAGCTTAAACCTGAAGCACGAAAAGACATAATTGAACTACTTGCTGAGAATAATATTGTGCCAACCTCAATGATAGACATCTCAGATGGATTATCATCTGATCTGCTTCATATCTGCAAGCAAAGCAATGTTGGTTGTCAGCTATTCGAAGAAAGAATTCCAATTGACTATCAGACTGCAGCAATGGCCGAAACATTCAACATGAATGTTACAACCGTGGCACTCAACGGAGGTGAAGACTATGAACTTCTATTCACTGTTCCGCTTGCTCTTCATGATAAGATGAACTCAATTACCGGCATACAGCTTGTGGGACATATCACAAAACCAGAGAAGGGTTGCTATATAGTTACACGCGACGGAGCAGAAATAGAGTTAAAAGCTCAAGGTTGGAATCCAATTGGAGAAAATGAATAATTTTTCATCTTTTTCTTTCCATATTTTTGCAATTAACAAAAATGAGGTTATCTTTGCACTCGCAATAAAAGCAAAGCTGGTGCCATAGCTCAGTTGGTAGAGCAAAGGACTGAAAATCCTTGTGTCCCCGGT
>CAZYNA010000031.1:0-15533 GCA_964648775.1 uncultured Proteiniphilum sp.
ATAGTATATATTAATCAAATATCACTATTTCCTGTTACCCAGCATACCCATTATATCATCAACTATATCACCATCGCCATCCTTGTCAAGCACACCCGAAATCATATTCATGATACCTCCGCCCGATGACCCTTTTTGCTGAGAGCCCAACAATCCGCCAAGCAAGTTGCCCAGGTTTCCTGAATCGGCCTTATTCTGGTTTTTCTCTTTTCCGAGGTAAGCCATAGCAATTGGCGCAAGGGTAGCTAATAGTGGTCCGATTGTATTTGAACTCACACCCGTTTGCTTAGAGATAGTCTGCTCAACTGCACCACGTTTATTTCCGAATACATGCCCAAGAATGCCGTCACCATCCTTCTGAAGCTCCTGAGTGTGTCCTTGAAGCATTCCCGACAAGTTATCCAGCAGCGAACCATCATGTTTAGACTCCAGTGCTTTATTCAGGCTTTCGGCACCAGCTTTAGACTGTGCATTTTTTGTCATGCCTGCTAAAATTGCAGGAAAGGCTGTTTGAACTGTTCCTGCAGCTTCTTTTTCGTTCATTCCGAATTTACCGGCTACATTTTTAATAATTGATTGTCCCACGGGACTGTTTAATAATTCCGAAATATCCATAATCTATCTGTTTAATAAGAATTTAAATGAAGTTTTACGCTCTTCCAAAGATAATATTTAAATCATATTGAAATAGTTTTATTTATGTAAAAACAACGAATGAGGAAGAAAGCCCCATCAAAATCCAACACTATAAATCACATAATACTGAAAAAGGACTTGTCGGGAGATAGCTTATAAATAAGTTATAGATCGCCTATAGATATATAAGGTTTATATAAGGTATCTATAAGCGATCACCAGAGATGGTATAGACTTAATGCATATAATTACTTATCAACAAAAGCTTGTAATAAGTAAAAAAACAGCTATTTTTGTCAGACAACTGAAAGATTTGAAATTATGAAACAGTATCTTGATTTATTACAAAGGGTGCTTGATGAAGGCGTAAGAAAAGATGACCGTACCGGCACCGGAACAATCAGTATATTCGGCCACCAAAGTCGTTTTAATTTAAGCGAAGGCTTCCCGGTATTAACAACTAAAAAGCTTCATCTAAAGTCGATAATTCACGAACTTCTCTGGTTTCTGAACGGCGATACAAATATAAAATATCTGAATGAAAACGGAGTGAGAATTTGGGATGAGTGGGCCGACGAAAATGGTGATCTCGGACATATTTATGGTTACCAGTGGCGATCATGGCCCGATTATAACGGTGGCCATATCGACCAGATAACAAAGATTGTAAATGATATTAAGAATAATCCCGACTCGCGCAGATTGATTGTAAGTTCGTGGAATGTAGCCGATCTTTCGAATATGAATCTCCCACCCTGCCATGCATTCTTTCAGTTTTATGTGGCAGATGGTAAGTTAAGTCTGCAGTTATACCAGCGTAGTGCCGATCTGTTTCTTGGTGTTCCGTTTAATATTGCCTCTTATGCATTGTTGCTAAAGATGATGGCACAGGTGACGGGATTGCAGGAAGGAGAGTTTGTTCACACATTTGGTGATGCACACATCTATCTAAATCTTATGGATCAGGTGAATTTGCAGCTGTCGCGCGAACCAAGGAGTTTGCCTGAAATGAAGATCAACCCTGATGTTAAGGATATATTCGGCTTTAAATTCGAAGATTTTGAGCTTGTAAATTATGATCCGCATCCACTTATTAAAGGCAAGGTGTCGGTATGATAAAAAATGCCTTGAAGGAGATATCAATAATTGTTGTTATTGATGAGAAAAATGGTATTGGAAAAGATGGCGGACTGCTCTGCCATCTTCCAAACGATCTGAAACACTTTAAGAACATAACAACCGGACATAGTATAATAATGGGACGCAGAACATTTGAGTCGCTCCCAAAAGGTGCTTTGCCAAACCGAACAAATATTGTTGTTACCTCCGACGATGCTGATAACTACCCTGGATGTATTGTTGTGAGCTCTGTTGATGAAGCTTTAATGGAAGTTGAGGATAACGAAAAAGCATTTATAATAGGAGGCGGACAACTTTATAAAACTACCTTTCACCTTGCTCATAAGCTTTACCTTACACGAATTCACCATTCCTTTAAAGATGCTGATACTTTTTTCCCTGAAATAGATTTTGATGAATGGGTGCTAATTGAAAGAGAGGACCACAAAGCTGATGAAAAGCATGAATATGATTACTCGTTCATGACTTACAAGAAAATCAATTTATCATCTTAATAGAAATATTTATCAGTGATTTGCTGAAAAAATTATGCTATTTGTCATAGTTTTCTTAATTTTACACTTTTAAACTTCAATTACCTAAAATAACATTCATATTATTGAAAAATGTTCATATGAGCAAATCACTATTTATACTAATATCACTATTTTTTACTATTCCTCTGCTATCTCAAGGAGTTGAAAAAACTTCATCACCTGAACAGGAAATTACACTTGAACAAAAGCTTGATAAGTCGCTTACAAACATTTACAGAGAAACAATGCTTCGTCCGGGCAGAGTATCCGTTGATAGCATATACATTAACGAGCGCAGAAAGAATATAGAATTTCACACAAATCTTGCACTCTCATACCTTCCTATGCGTGAAGATCTTATACTTCATATTTATGATAGTGTAAGGTATCACCTCCCATCTAATCAGAAGAAATATACAATAGGTGTGTATTCTGACGGTGAAGAGATTAGTCACCTCATACCCAATCACTACAGAAATAAAAGCATTGATAAAAGCAGACTTATTGCACATAAGGTAAGAACACCATTAGTGACAGATGTTTCTAACCCGGCAGGAAATTTTGAGAAAGGACTTCAGAACAATCATATTGCAATGTGGCAAAGCCATGGGTGGTATTATGAACAAAAACTTGGACGCTGGGAATGGCAAAGAGCACGTATATTCCAGACGGTTGAAGATTTGTACACCCAAAGCTATGTAGTTCCGTTTCTGGTGCCAATGCTTGAAAATGCGGGAGCAAATGTGCTGCTTCCACGTGAAAGAGATTATAACACGATTGAACTGATTATAGATAACGACAGAGAATCTGTCAACCTCTTATCCGGTGAATACAGTGAAATAAACGGCAAGGAAAGCTGGATCGGAAGTCGGCACAACGGCTTCGGTTATACACAGGCAGTATATGTGGATGGAGAGAACCCCTTTAGCATGGGAAGTGCACGCCAGGTAAGGACAATTAATAAAGGCGAAGAGAGCATTGCTGTTTGGACTCCCGATATTCCCGAAAAAGGAAATTATGGCGTTTATGTATCATATCAGACAGTTGACAAAAGCAGTGATGACGCGCTATACACCGTTTACCATGCGGGTGGACAAACCGAATTTAAGGTAAACCAGCAAATGGGTGGGGGCACATGGATTTTTCTGGGGTATTTTGATTTTGAAGAGGGAAGCAGCCACAAAGTTACACTCTCAAACAAAAGTAGGAGGTCGGGCAGAATTGTTACTGCCGACGCTGTTAAGATTGGGGGCGGTATGGGAAATATTGCCCGTTTACCACATCCGGAGGGACTGGACTCTGAGAACCTTAAAAGCTCAGACACCTCAACAAACAGAAGCAACTCAGTTTCAGGAACTCCAAATAAAGAAGTTCCACTTAAGTACCAAATAAAGTATGCACCGGAGATAAGCGGCTACCCCCGATATACAGAAGGGGCAAGATACTGGATGCAATGGGCGGGAGTACCCGATTCGATATACAACAGGAACGAAAGTAAAAACGACTATATAGACGATTATGCAAGTCGCGGTGCCTGGGTAAACTGGCTTGCAGGCGGATCATCTGTACTCCCCGGAGAAGAGGGACTTAATATACCCCTCGATCTGGCATTTGCGTTCCACACAGATGCAGGAACCTTTTGGGGAGACACCATCGTCGGTACGCTTGGAATATATATGACAAAACATAATGAAGGTAACTTCGAGAACGGCAAATCACGCTGGTCGTCGAGAGATTTAACCGAGCTCATTATGGAAGAAATTGTGAGTGATATTAAGCGTGAGTTTGAACCCGACTGGACACGCAGACATTTATGGAACCGCTCCTATGCTGAAGCACGTATGCCAAATGTACCTACAATGCTGCTTGAACTGCTTTCGCATCAGAACTTTGCAGATATGCGTTACGGACTTGATCCCTCGTTTCGTTTTTTAGTGAGCAGATCAATCTATAAAGGCATGCTAAAGTTTATTGCAACACAATACAACCGTGAGTACGTAGTTCAGCCATTGCCTGTGAAGGACTTTAGTGCCGTTTTCAGCGGTGAAACAGAAGTTAAGCTAAACTGGAAACCCACAAAGGATGAGTCGGAACCCACCGCAACACCCACCAGATACATTGTATACACCAGAGTTAACAATGGAGGGTTCGACAACGGAGTGTTGGTGAGTAATAACAACTACACAACCATTATAAACAAGGATGACATATACAGCTTTAAAGTAGCGGCAGTAAATGAAGGCGGAGTGAGCTTCCCTTCAGAGACACTATCTGTATGCAGAAAATCGGATCAAAAAGGTGAAGTATTAATAGTAAACGGGTTTACCCGTATATCTGCTCCATTCAGCTATGCCACTTCAGAAGACAGCATAGCGGGATTCTTTGGCAGTATTGATAATGGTGTTCCGTATATCGCTGATTACCATTTTATAGGTCAGATGCACGAATTCAGAAGAGTTGTTCCGTGGATGGACGATGACGCTTCGGGTTTTGGTGATAGCAATGCAAATTACGAAACCACTAAAATTGCAGGAAACACTTTCGATTATCCCTATACACACGGAGCTGCATTTGCTGAGGCAGGATACTCTTTTGTATCGGTAGCGGCAAGCACTGTTGACCAGGATGAAATAGAACTTTCCGACTATTCCACTATCGACTGGATACTTGGCAAGCAACGTGAATGGGTGGTTGCCCGTGGCGCCAAACCGCCTAAGTTTAAGACATTCTCGAAAGCACAGCAGCAAGCTATAACAGAATACACAGCAAACGGCGGAAATATGATTGTAAGTGGTGCTTTTGTGGGTACCGATTTATGGGATAACCCCTTTGCATCAAATGAAGACAGAGAATGGGCACAAAACACTCTAAAATACAAATGGCGCAATAATAATGGTGCAGTTACAGGAAAAGTAAAAGCTGTGGCATCACCATTCCCTTCGGTTGAGGGCAACTTCAGATACTACAACACAATAAACAGCGACGGGTATGTGGTTGAAAACCCTGATGCAATTGAACCGGCCGACGAGAATTCCTTTACTATTTACCGCTACTCGGAAAACAATTTGAGTGCAGGGGTTTTATATAAAGGAGAAGGTTACAACAGTTGTATTTTGGGATTCCCGATAGAATCAGTTAAAGGACAGAAAAACATAAATAAGCTTATTAAAAACGTAATGCAGGCATTTGATGATTAGATGTTTTAAAAACATACAAATCACTAATCAAGCAATACTAAAAACAAATCGTTATGAAGAAAATAGATGCATTTATACTTTTCACACAGCCCGAGCAGGCTGTGAAAACAGTTAATGAGTTACAGAAGTCGGACTCAGTAAATAAAATTTATCTGCTGACTCCCGAGAATGTACAAGAGACAGTTAAAGGGTGCAAGAATATAGTAATTGATACCCTTCAAAGCAGTAATACCATTAAGAAGATTGCGAGCAAAACTAAAGCCGACTATACGCTGCTTTACATAAAATCTACACATTTTAAACCGGGATATTTTGCGCTTGAAAGAATGATTCAGGTTGCAAAAGACAGTTCAGCCGGAATGGTTTACTCCGACTATTATGCTATTGCAAATGGCGAAAAGAAAAACCATCCTGTAATTGATTATCAGGAAGGAAGTTTGAGAGACGATTTTAACTTTGGTTCTATTATGCTTTACGACACTAAGGCCTTCAAAAAAGCAGCTAAAAAGATGAAGGTTGATGAGTATAAATTTGCCGGGCTGTATGATGTGCGACTAAAAGTATCTCAAAAAGCTCAACTGGTTCATATTAATGAATATCTCTATACTGAGGTTGAAGAGGATACCAGAGATTCGGGACAAAAGATTTTCGACTATGTTGATCCTAAGAACCGGCAAGTGCAGATTGAAATGGAGCAGGCTTGTACTCAACACCTGAAGGATGTTGGAGGCTACCTTGAGCCTAAATTTAAACCAATTGAATTTAATTTAGGAGAGTTTGAATATGAGGCGTCGGTAGTAATTCCTGTAAGAAACAGAATTAAAACAATAAAGGATGCAATCTCTTCGGTATTGAGGCAGAAAACCGACTTCAAGTTCAATCTTATTGTAGTTGATAACCATTCGACCGACGGAACAACGGAGGCAATAGATGACTTTAAGGAGGACAGCAGACTTATTCATGTTATTCCCGACAGATATGACCTGGGAATTGGTGGTTGCTGGAATATGGGAGTACATCACCCTAAATGTGGTAAGTTTACAGTGCAACTTGATAGTGATGATATCTACAGCGGAGAAGATACACTTCAAAAGATTGTAAATGCTTTTTACGAGCAGAATTGTGCAATGGTTGTGGGAACTTATCAAATGACAAATTTTGATCTTGAGATGATTCCACCCGGAATTATTGATCACAGAGAATGGACTCCTGAGAATGGAAGGAATAACGCTTTAAGGATAAACGGACTGGGAGCACCAAGAGCATTCTATACACCTGTACTGCGCGAGATAAAGCTCCCAAACACGAGTTACGGGGAAGATTATGCTATTGGTCTTAACATTTCTCGCGACTATCAGATTGGAAGAATTTATGATATTCTTTATCTGTGCCGACGCTGGGAAGACAACTCGGATGCATCTCTTGACATAGTGAAAATGAATGGACATAACCTTTATAAAGACAGAATAAGAACATGGGAACTACAAGCGAGAAAGAAATTAAAATGAAAGAGCCTGTAATTCATGTGGGAATCTTACAGGATCAGAAATCAATAGAGTTTTCACTGCTATCGGATTATAAATTAGATGGTACAGTTGTTCCAAAAGGAGATTATAAGGCTGAGTTGGCTGATAACAAAATCACCTTTAACGGTAAAAACTATGATGAGATTGTGTTTGAGCCTGAATATCTGCATAGCGACAGCTTTGAGCTGAAGGATGTAATTATTGGTGTTCAGTTTCACTGGGAAAGAAAGGAAAATCAGCAGTTTTTAGGCGGACTCAAAATTATTATAACCGGAGAGGGAGAAAACAGAGGCATCACTGCCGTAAATGTTGTCTCGCTTGAAGATTATCTTAAGAGTGTGATCTCTTCTGAGATGAGCTCTACCAGTTCTGAGGAGTTGCTGAAAGCACATTCAATAATTTCGCGCAGCTGGTTGCTGGCACAGATTGTAAAGAACCGGTCGCTTGATACAAAGGACAAAGATTACCAAACCTCAATTATAACTCCAACCGAGCATATTAAATGGTATGATCGTGAGGATCATGAGCAGTTTGATGTATGTGCCGACGACCATTGTCAGCGCTATCAAGGGATTACCAGGCAGACTACCGACCTTGTTAATATGGTTGTAAATGAGACTCAAGGTAAAGTGATTTCTTATAAAGGCACAATATGTGATGCCCGCTATTCAAAATGCTGTGGTGGAGTTATGGAGACATTCGAGAATGTTTGGGAACCCATTGTGCACCCTTACCTACAGGGGAAACCGGACAGTTTTAGCGGTTTGCCCTATCCCGACCTATGCAAAGAGGAAGAGGCAGAAGATTGGATTAGGAGTTCGCCCGACGCATTTTGCAACACCCGGGATTCGAGAGTATTAAAGCAGGTTCTTAACGACTATGATCAGGAAACGGCCGATTTTTACAGGTGGAGTGTAACATATTCTCAGGAAGAGCTATCTGAACTTATTAAAGAACGTTCGGGAGTTGACTATGGAGAAATAATTGACTTGCAGCCACTTGAAAGAGGTACATCAGGACGTATTAGCCGACTGAAAATTATTGGTACCGAAAAAGTACTGGTGATTGGGAAAGAACTGGAGATTAGAAGAACTTTATCTAAATCGCACCTCTACAGCTCCGCATTTGTTGTGGATACATACGAAGAAAACGAAGAAGGCATTCCTCAGAAGTTTGAACTAACAGGTGCCGGATGGGGCCACGGTGTGGGCCTTTGCCAGATTGGAGCTGCTATGATGGCCGATAAGGGTTACAACCACAGTGAAATATTATTGCACTATTTTCCTGATTCAAAAATCAAAACAGAGTATTAAAGGCATAAACTTCTGATTAATGTGAAAAGATTTCGGAAGAGTTATGTAAAACTATATCAAAAATGAAGAACAAACAAGGTAAGAAAGTCACTTTCCGCAACCCCTGGGCATGGGTTCCAACACTCTATTTTGCCGAGGGATTGCCTTATGTGGCAGTGATGACAGTCTCTGTGATCATGTATAAAAGATTTGGACTCTCCAATACAGAGTTGGCACTCTATACCAGCTGGCTATACCTTCCGTGGGTGATAAAGCCATTCTGGAGTCCGTTTGTAGATATCCTGAAAACTAAAAGATGGTGGATTGTATCGATGCAGCTGCTTATTGGGGCAGGACTGGCAGGAATTGCATTCACTCTCCCGACTCCGTTCTGGCTACAGGCCTCGCTGGCTTTCTTCTGGCTGATGGCATTCAGTTCGGCAACGCATGATATCGCCGCAGACGGGTTTTATATGCTGGCACTGGACGATTCGCAGCAGTCGTTTTTTGTAGGTATCCGAAGCACTTTTTACCGCCTCGCCTCGATAACAGGACAAGGGTTCTTAATTATCCTTGCCGGCTTTCTTGAGAAAACTACCGGTGAAATTTCATATGCATGGAGCCTTACATTTTTTATAATGGCTGGGCTGTTTATCGCTTTTTTCGTCTATCACAAGTTTGTTCTTCCATACCCAACAACTGATACCAGTAAAGCTGCACACACCCCTAAAGAGGTGATGCAGGAGTTTGGAAATACATTTAAAACTTTTTTCACCAAGAAGGGAATCGGACTAGCTCTGGCATTTATATTGATTTACCGACTTTCGGAAGCGATGTTGGTTAAGCTTGCATACCCGTTCTTATTAGACCCCAGAGAGGTGGGAGGATTGGGACTGAGCACGCAGGATGCAGGTCTGGCCTATGGCACCTTTGGAGTTATTGCACTTACATTGGGTGGAATACTTGGTGGAATTGTGGCTTCGCGACAAGGACTTAAGTACTGGCTATGGCCTATGGCACTGGCAATTACACTGCCAAGTCTGGCATATCTTTTTATGGCTATATATCAACCCGAAAGCTACTTTTGGATTAATATGGGAGTTGCATTTGAGCAGTTTGGTTATGGATTTGGTTTTACAGCCTATATGCTGTACATGATTTACTTCTCGCAGGGTGAGCATAAAACTGCACACTACTCAATCTGTACCGGATTTATGGCTCTGGGTATGATGCTTCCGGGTATGATTGCAGGATGGATTCAGGAACAACTTGGATATGTAGACTTCTTTGTATTTATTATGATTGCCACTATTCCTACTCTTATAATTATTCCGTTTATGAAAATTGATAAGGATTTTGGTAGGGCTAAGAGGAAAGATGAACCTGAAACAATTGAAGAATAATGAAAAGAAATATACTTTTTCTGGCAATATGCGGGCTTTTATTTAATCTTCCATCATTTGCACAGGATATTAAGATTAAAACAGGAATTGAAGTTCTGAAAGACAACAACTTTAAACAGTTGCAGGGAAAGAGAGTGGGATTAATCACAAACCCCACAGGTGTTGACAATAATTTGAAATCGACTATCGATATTCTGCATGAAGCACCCGGAGTGGAGCTTGTGGCTTTATACGGACCGGAGCATGGTGTGAGAGGTGACGTGCATGCGGGAGATAAGGTGTCGGATTTTAATGACCCCAACACAGGAGTACCTGTTCATTCTCTGTATGGTGCAACAAGGAAACCAACCCCTGAAATGCTTGAAGGGCTTGATGTTCTTGTTTATGATATACAGGATATTGGTTGTCGCTCATATACCTATATATCTACGATGTATCTTGCAATGCAGGCAGCTGCCGAGAACGATATTGAGTTTATGGTACTCGATCGCCCCAATCCGTTAGGCGGCCTGAAAGTAGAAGGCAATCTCGTGGAAGATGGCTTTTTCTCTTTCGTGAGTCAGCTTAAAATCCCATATGTATACGGACTCACATGCGGTGAACTGGCCGAAATGATAAATGCTGAGGGGATGCTTAAGGAGCCTTGCAAACTTACTGTTGTGAAAATGAAGAAATGGAAACGTAAAATGAATTTTGAAGATACAGGATTACCATGGGTACCTACTTCACCTCATATACCGTTTGCACACTCGGCATACTTCTACCCTGTTTCAGGAATACTTGGAGAACTTGGGTATATGTCGATTGGCGTGGGTTATACCCTACCCTTCGAAATGTTTGCAGCAGAATGGATAAACGCTGAGGAATTTGCAAATGCTCTAAACGATAAACGCTTGCCAGGTATTACATTCCGCCCTATTCATTTAAAGCCATATTATGCTGTTGGACAGGGTAAGAATTATCAGGGTGTGCAGATATATCTGACCAACTTTGAGAAAGCGCGACTCTCTGATATACAATTTCACGTGATGGAATTGGCTGCCAATCTTTATCCTGATAAGAAGGTTTTTGAAAATGCTCCTGACAACAGATTTGATATGTTTGACAAAGTAAGCGGAAGCGATTTTATCCGTTTGGAGTTTTCAAAAAACCACCGTTTTGATGATATCAAAGGGTATTGGACAAAGGATGAAGAGAGCTTTAGAAGACTTTCGAAAAAATATTATTTATACAGGTAGTATTGTACATTCAGCTTAGATTTGCTAATCAACATTAATATTTCCATATCATAATTTATATATGAACACTATTGAAGCACCAAAACAGGGTGGCAGACTGTTATCATTAGATATCCTCAGAGGTATCACTATTGCTGGAATGATTATGGTTAATAATCCCGGATCCTGGAGCAGTATTTATACGCCGCTTGGACATGCACAATGGCATGGTCTGACACCAACCGACCTGGTATTTCCGTTTTTCATGTTTATAATGGGAGTTTCCACATTTATGTCGTTGCGCAAGTTTAATTTTGAGCCATCACGAGCGGCAATCTGGAAGGTTGTAAGGCGTACAGCACTTATATTTCTTATCGGTCTTGCGTTGGGATGGTTTGGTTTGCTGTGCAGAGGGCTTGCATCGGGAGAATCCTTTTTACAGGCTGCAAACCATTTTGATACTATCAGAATTTTGGGTGTATTGCAGAGACTGGGACTAGCATACGGATTTGCTGCACTAATAGCGTTGTTTCTGAAAGGGAAAAAACTTATTTGGACTATAGCAGTTTTGCTTGTTGGATATCAGTTATTGCTGATGTTTGGCAACGGTTTCGAGATGTCGGAGCAGAATATTATATCTGTAGTAGACAGGGCAGTATTGGGCACTGATCATATGTATAAGGACTGGACACCTGAGGGCGAAAGGATAGCTTTTGATCCTGAGGGGTTGCTTAGTACTATCCCTTCAATTGCTCATGTGCTTATAGGATTTCTTTTTGGAGCATTGATTGTAAGTAATAAGGACAACCATACCAGAGTTGAAAAACTGCTTATTTGGGGAACTATTCTTGCTTTTTCGGGATTACTACTGCAATATGGTTCGCCGATAAATAAAAAGATATGGAGCCCGACTTTTGTTCTTACAACCACGGGTTTTGCAGCTCAGCTATTGGGACTACTGATATGGATTATAGATATTAACGGCAAGAAGAAGTGGAGCCGGTTCTTTCATGCCTTTGGGGTAAACCCACTAATTGTTTATGTGTTTGCCGGAGTAATGGCAACGCTGTTTTCAAGTATCAGATTTGGATGGCAGGGAGGAACAATTTCAATAAAAGGCTTTATTCACGAAGTGCTTATTCAGCCATGGACAAGCGATCATTTCGGTTCTCTTGTATATGCTCTCCTTTTTGTAACCATTTGCTGGCTGTTTGGTTATATTCTATACAAGAAAGAGATTTATATTAAGTTATAAAACAAATAAAATATTATAGATTTGAAAAAATTAATTGCAGATAGTGGTGCAACAAAAACCGACTGGGTTTTAATTAGTGGCGGAGAAATTATACACAGATTTCAGAGCAAAGGGATTAGCCCCGTATTTCAAACAGGAGAAGAGATTGCAGAAGAGGTGAAAACGCACGTACTGCCCGAACTAAAAGAGCTGGGAGTTAATGCCATTTACTTTTATGGCAGCGGATGCACCCCTGAAAATATTCCTACAGTAAGGCAGGCACTTTATGAGTCGTTTCCTTTAGATATAATTGAAGTAAACAGCGATTTAGTTGCTGCAGCACACAGCTTATGCGGACACAACCCCGGAATAGCATGCATACTGGGCACAGGAAGTAACTCCTGCGAATGGGACGGAGAAAAGATTGTAAATCAGATTTCGCCTCTCGGATTTATTCTTGGTGATGAGGGAAGCGGTGCCTCAATGGGGAAAAAACTTGTTGGAGATGCGCTTAAGAATCAATTAAGTAGCGGTTTAAAAGAAAAACTATTGGAGGAATATGAACTTACGCCTGCAATTATAATTGACAGGGTTTACAGAAAACCATTCCCAAGTCGCTTTTTAGCAAGCCTGTCGCCCTTCATCAAAAACAATATAGAAGACAACTCTGTAAAGAGTATTGTTGTGGATAGTTTTACGGATTTTCTAAAACGTAACGTTATGCAATACGATTATATGAAAAACAGGGTTAACTTTGTTGGTTCAATTGCATGGCATTATGCAGATATTTTAAAAGAGGTAGCACAAAAAGAGAGGCTGCAGATAGGGAAAATTATTAAATCGCCCATGGAAGGGCTAATTGATTACTACAAATAACTTAGACTAAATTATAAATATTACATATGAGTTTCCAAAAGATTACAGAGCAATCATCTTTATATGATAATCTGGAAAAAAAATCTATTTCAGAGATACTAACGGAGATAAACCAAGAGGATCAGAAGGTGGCGCTGGCTGTTGAAAAGACTATACCTCAGATTGAAAAACTTGTAACCGGAGTTGTAGAACGAATGAAAAAAGGTGGCAGGCTGTTTTATATAGGAGCCGGCACAAGTGGCAGACTTGGTGTGCTTGACGCATCTGAAATACCACCTACATTTGGCATGCCCAACACCTATGTTATTGGATTAATTGCAGGTGGTGAACATGCTTTGCGAAATCCCGTTGAAGATGCTGAAGATAGTCTGTTTGGCGGCTGGGAGGAGTTGGTAGAGCTTAACATCAATGAGAACGACACTTTGGTAGGTATAGCTGCTTCCGGCACAACTCCCTATGTGATAGGCGCTTTAAGAAAAGCAAGGGAAAATAATATTCTGACTGCTGCAATTAGCTGTAATCCAAACTCTCCTATTGCTGATGAAGCTAAGATTAAGATTGAACCTATAGTTGGACCAGAGTATGTAACAGGCAGCACCAGAATGAAATCGGGTACTGCTCAAAAGATGGTGCTTAATATGATTACAACTACTACGATGATTCAACTGGGAAGAGTGAAAGGCAACCGTATGGTGAATATGCAGCTTACTAATCAGAAACTGGTTGACAGGGGTACACGTATGATTGTTGAGGAACTTGGGTTAAATTATGAGCAGGCAAAGAATCTTCTGCTACTGCACGGTTCTGTAAAAATGGCTGTTGACAGTTACAGAAAAGGAGAATAATTTACGATATGGCAATAATTATTAAGACAGATAATCCGGAACTGCTTCTTGATAAGATTTATGAGGCTATAGACAATAAAAAGGCTGAGAAGTGGAATTCCACTTCCGACGGGCGCTTAACTTACGGCTCGCTGCTTTGGAAAAATGAAGCATTTCTGAAACCTGAAATATGGGTTGATGATAAGGAGCTGAGATTCGGACTTTTGAAACGAAAGGATAGAAAACATATCAGCTCTAAGCTATACACAACATTTCATGCGAAGTTTATAGAGATGCTTCTTATGCATTTTGATAAAGAATTCAGAAATGTTACCGCTACGGCAAGCAGAACTGCGCCGGACAACTTCTAACATAGTTACTTTCAATTGAGGTATGATCAAAAAAGTATTTGCATTTTTTATTCTTATAAACGGTTTTGTGAGTCTGCCGGCACAGGAGGCCGAATACAAAACCATATTTGATATCCCATATTATGACGCTGAAGTGCAAGAGAAGGACAGCTATATAAGCGAAAGGTGTAAGATTGATATCTATTACCCCGAAAGCAGGGACGGATTTGCGACTATTGTTTGGTTTCATGGAGGTGGATTGACAGGTGGAAGTAAGGAGCTGCCTGAAGCTTTAAAGAACAAAGGATTTGCTATTGTTGGAGTTAACTACCGGCTCTCTCCTGCTGTTGAAGAACCGGCTTATATTGAGGATGCAGCTGCTGCCGTTGCCTGGGTATTTAATAATATTGAAGAATTGGGTGGTGAACGTTCTAAAATATTTGTTTCAGGACACTCCGCCGGTGGTTATCTTGCGATGATGATTGGACTGGATAAGAGCTATCTTGAAGCACATGATATAGATGCAAATGATATTGTAGCACTAATTCCGTTGAGCGGGCAAACTATTACCCACTTTAATATTCGTGATAATATGGGAATGGAAAGTACCAGGCCATTAGTTGATAAATATGCTCCGTTGTATCATGTTAGAAAAGATGCACCTCCAATGTTATTAATAACAGGAGACAGGGAACTTGAGATGCTTGGAAGATATGAGGAGAATGCATATCTGGCAAGAATGATGAAGATTGTGGGGCATGAACACACAAATTTGATTGAACTTGAAGGTTATGGCCATGATATGACATACCCGGCATTTCCGTTAGTAGTAAGAGAAATTGAAAAACATTTGAATATTACGAAATAATTTTATATTTTGTAATAAAAAAAACATATCATGCACATAAAACGATTAGAGCATATTGACGAGCCGATAGTTGAAGCTTTTGAAAGATTTATTCCTGCATTAACAGGTGAAGAGAACAGAAAACCGACTAAAGAGGAGCTGGAGAAAGTTATTTCTTCCAATGACACCTATCTGTTTATTGCAACCGAAGGATTTGATATAATAGGTACACTTACACTTGTATTCTACAGGGTGCCATCAGGAATTAAAACATGGATTGAAGATGTAATTGTGTGCGAAAGCGCACGTGGCAAGGGAGTTGCAACCGCACTTATGTGGCATGCTCTGAAAGTTGCACGAGATGAGGGGGCAGAAAAAATAGACCTCTCTTCACGTCCATGGAGAGAGGCCGCCAATAATCTTTACCTGAAAATGGGATTCGAGAAAAGAGATACCAATATGTATCGCCTTTATCT
>CAZYNA010000031.1:15633-16973 GCA_964648775.1 uncultured Proteiniphilum sp.
TATTATTACGGAATTTTATAAATTATACTATTGATATTCATTCCTGCACCAACTGATGCAAGGATTATATTTTCATTTGGACCAACAATATGCTCTTCAAGTTTATTGCGGGTAATAAGATCCAAAAGAGTTGGTACTGTTGCCACTGATGAGTTGCCCAACCATGAGATAGTCATTGGCATAATTGATTCAGGCACCTCACTTATACCATAAAGTTTAAACAGTCTCATAAGTATTGCATCATCCATTTTGCCATTGGCCTGATGAATAAGCACTTTGGATATGTCTGAGATATGCATACCCAGCTTATCAAGACCTGCTTTTAATGTTTTTGGAACGTTTTCGAGTGCGTATTGGTATAAACGGCGACCGTTCATTTTAAGATAGTAGTCACCTTTTGCAGCCAGCTCTTCGTTATATGAATACCCCATACGAAGCATATAAGCGTAATCTAAGGCATCACTACGTGAATTGTGCCCAATAATACCAACCGGCGTATCGCTCTCGCGTCCTTCCATTACAACAGCTGCTGCACCATCGGCATATATCATACTGTCGCGATCGTGCGGATCAGAGATACGTGAAAGCACATCAGCCCCAACTACAAGAACTTTTTTTGCATCGCCAGAACGAATGTAGTAGTCGGCCTGAATTACCGCCTGAATCCATCCGGGACAGCCAAACAACACATCGTATGCTACAGATTTGGGATTTGCAATGCCAAGTTTGTTTTTAAGTCGGGCCGCAAGCGTAGGTAAAACATCAATTGCAATATTATCTAAAGTTGTTTCTCCAAAATTATGAGCAAAGATTATATAGTCGAGATCCTCTTTATCGATACCTGCTGCTTCAATTGCTCTCTGTGATGCAATTAATGCCAAATCGCTGGTAGACTCATTATCTTCAGCATAACGTCTTTCGGCGATGGTAGTTATTTCTTCAAATTTTCTGGTAATCTCTTCGTTTGGAGTAGGTATTTTTTCTCCTGTAGAATCATAAAACTCATAAGAATGAAAGTAATCATTCTTTATCTGTTTTGTGGGTACGTAACTTCCTGTACCTGTAAATACACTGTATATTTTACTCATTTATAAAAACCGTTGATAATTAAACAATCTGTTCTGTTCCTACTGCAAAGGTAGGAAATTTAATTCAATTTAAAATTTTCTCTCTATATTGCTAATAGATTATAAACGTTTTTGTTATTGTTTTAGTTTCTGAAATAATGAATTTTACCTGCAACTTACTTAATCGTTAGAGAGGTCTTCAAACAGCTCAAGATAAAAGTATTTTGCAGCGGCTGTAATATGATCAAACACATCTGACACAATAGCCTCATA
>CAZYNA010000031.1:17073-29404 GCA_964648775.1 uncultured Proteiniphilum sp.
GTCTTTAATATACTCAATCTTCTTAAACTGCTCGATTTCTTCGGGTTTAATAAAACGAATTGTAGCCTGCTTAATATTGATAGAACGTTTAAGTCGCCTTCCCCCCATCTCCTGCATACCCCGCCAGTTCTGGAAAGAGTCTGATACCAGTGAATATGGCGGAAGAGTGGTAATTGTTTTATCGAAGTTCCTCACCTTTACAGTGGTAAGGGTAATCTGTATAACATCACCATCGGCACCATATTTGGGCATCGTTATCCAGTCACCAATCCTGACCATATCATTTGCAGACACCTGCATACTTGCAACCAAACCCATAATTGAGTCCTTAAACACCAGCATAAGGATAGCAGAAGCAGCTCCCAGTCCCGCTAAAACAGCCGTTGGATTCTGTCCTGTAAGAATTGAGAACAGAATGATAAACCCAAAAATATAGAAGATAATTTTTATTACCTGAACATAGCTGTCAAGAGGTTTATCCTTAAGGTTTGGTTTAAGCCGGAGTGTATCGGATGCAGCATTTATAATCGACATAATAAGCCATATTATGTAAAACACCAGATACATATCGGCAAGCTTATCCATGAAGCTCATTGTTTTCGGAAAATCCTCGAAAACTATTGGAATTGATCCCTTAACTATACTGAAAGGAACCACCATTGCCAGATAATGTGGGAACTTTCTTTGTGAAAGATGTTTAAGGAATGGTGATTTTGAAAATTTAGCTGAACGGTCTAATACTGCCTGTAAAATTTTTCTTGTAATATATTGAACTATAAAAACTATTGCAATCAGAATCACAACCAGAAAGATCATATTAGTGTACTTGATTATGTTATCAGACACTCCAAGATTACTTAAGAAGCTAATTGACCATTCACTGATTGCACTTGTTGAGCGTGAGATCTGCTCTATATTTTCCTCATTCATAAAAGATTGGTTTTTATGTAATAGTTAAAACTTAAATACAAAGGTACAATTTTTAGAAGCCAATAAAAAACACAACAGCACGGTTTTTTATTCATAACAAATTACATAAAGCATTTTTTAATTGAAATTACCACCTTTTCGCAGATTCATTGTATATTTGTGGGGAATGAATAAAAAAATTGATTTAATTTTTAATTAGAAATAATATGGGAAAAGTACTGATTATTGGTGCGGGTGGTGTTGGCACAGTTGTGGCAAATAAAGTTGCGCAAAACAGCGACATTTTCACTGATATCCTGCTTGCCAGCAGAACAAAAAGCAAGTGCGATATTATTGCAGAAGATGTAAAAAAGCGTACGGGTGTAACAATTAAAACAGCTCAGGTTGATGCTGACAATGTACCCGAACTGCTAGCGCTAATGAAGGATTTCCAGCCTGAAATTGCAATTAATGTTGCTCTTCCATACCAGGATCTGACAATAATGGATGCCTGCCTTGAAGCTGGTGTTCATTATCTTGACACTGCAAATTACGAACCAAAGGATGAGGCCAAATTTGAATATAAATGGCAGTGGGCATATAAAGATAAATTTGAAAAAGCGGGGCTTACCGCAATTCTTGGCTGCGGATTTGACCCCGGTGTAACAAGTATATTTACTGCTTATGCAGCCAAACATCATTTTGATGAAATACATTATCTGGATATTGTGGATTGCAACGCAGGCGATCATGGTAAATCTTTTGCTACAAACTTCAACCCTGAAATAAATATCCGTGAGGTTACCCAAAAAGGAAAATACTGGGAGAATGGCGAATGGGTGGAAACCGAACCGCATGAGATTCATAAACCTCTTACCTATCCTAATATCGGCCCTAAGGAGTCGTATCTGATTTATCACGAAGAGCTGGAATCGCTCGTTAAAAACTTTCCTACCCTTAAGCGTGCACGTTTTTGGATGACATTTGGACAGGAGTATCTGACACACCTGCGTGTAATTCAGAATATTGGGATGGCAAGAATTGATGAAGTAGAGTACAACGGACAGAAGATTGTTCCTATTCAGTTCCTCAAAGCTGTACTACCCGATCCGGGCGAACTGGGTGAGAATTACACAGGCGAAACCTCAATTGGCTGCCGTATCCGGGGTATAAAGGATGGAGAAGAGCGCACATACTATATATATAATAACTGTAGCCACGAGGCTGCTTTTAAAGAAACAGGAGCTCAGGGTGTAAGCTACACAACAGGCGTTCCTGCAACAATTGGTGCTATGATGTTCCTTCAGGGACTTTGGAAAAAGCCAGGTGTATTTAACGTTGAGGAGTTTGATCCGGATCCGTTTATGGATCAGCTAAACAAACAGGGCCTGCCATGGCATGAGCTGTTTGATGTAGATCTGGAATTTGATAAATAATAAAATAAAACCCGATGTTTAGTTTTTGCTAACCATCGGGTTTATTTTTTACATTACCCTCTTCTCACGAAGCTGCTTTTGCCATTTCCATGCAGAAGCCATAGTATCTTCTATTGTCTCTTCAGCTTTCCAGCCAAGAACGTTGTTTGCCTTATCGGGTTGTGCCCATATTTGCTCAATATCGCCTTCGCGTCTACCAACAATCTTATAGTTAAGCTTACTGCCCGACACCTCTTCAAAAACACGTATCAGCTCAAGAACAGAGACTCCGTTTCCGGTTCCAAGATTAAAGATTTCCACTTTATCATCCGACTTATCTTCAAGCATTCTCTGGATTGCAATAACATGCGCTTTTGCAAGATCAACAACATTTATAAAATCGCGAATACATGAGCCATCGGGGGTATTATAATCGTCTCCGAAAACACTCAGCTGTTCTCTTATACCTATACCTGTTTGAGTGATATATGGCACAAGATTCTGTGGGACACCTAATGGGAGCTCTCCTATTTCTGCTGACGGATGAGCACCAATTGGATTAAAGTATCTTAGAATAATGCTTTTAACAGGAGCGCCTGAGTGAATAAAATCCTGTATAATCTCCTCATTAATTTGTTTTGTATTTCCATAAGGAGAAGCCGCCGGTTTGATTGGTGCATTCTCATCAATAGGATTCTCATCGGGCTCACCATAAACAGTGCACGATGAAGAGAAAACAATACCTTTTACATTATACTCGGGCATCAGCTCAAGAAGGTTAATCAATGAAACGATATTGTTGTGATAATACATTAATGGCTTTTGCACTGATTCGCCTACAGCCTTGCTTGCTGCAAAATGTATAATTCCATCAAATGAATGTTTTTTAAACAGGGATTTGAGTGCATCAAGATCTGTACAGTCGATCTTATCAAACATGGGACGAACACCTGTTATGCTTGTTATTCCCTCGATTACATCGGCATTAGAGTTGGATAAATTGTCTATTATAACAACTTCGTATCCTGCTTGCTGAAGCTCAACTACGGTGTGAGAACCAATATATCCGGTTCCGCCTGTTACAAGAATTTTTTTTGCCATACTTAATATTTCAATACGTTTATTTAGTTGCAGCAAAAATACTAAAAAATAAGGCAGTATTTTATATTATTGTATATTAATTTATTTTAGTATTTTTGTTAAGTATCAGGAATAAGTATATATTTTTTTGTTTTAAATGGAATACAAAATTAATACATATTACAGTAAAGAGGATCTGCCTCAACTGGAGGATATAAACTTCTTCCATTACAGTTCATCTTTTGATTGGTATGGTGAATCTTCAAGATATATACCCTTAATGGTGGTTGCATTTAAAAACGACTTACCAATTGCTGCAATGTTTGCAGTTATCATCAGGAGAAATCGTTTTTTACGTGGTAAATTATTCAAACGTTGCCTCGTATCTCAATCTCCGGCATTTTTCGACAAATCTGAGCCTGAGATAGAGGTATTCCATTCGCTTTTAACACATCTGGTTAGGGAGGTAAAAAACAAAGTTTTCATAATAAGATATGAAAATCTGGGTAGCTCTATCTTTGGTTATAAAGGATTTAGGAAAAACAGATTCTTTTCAATAAAGATGGTTAATGTAAAGAATTCGTTGCAGAAGAAAAGGAAAATATGGGATCAATTATCTACAAGCAGGAAAAACCAGGTAAACAAAGCAATCAGCAAGGGAGCAAAATTTGAGGAGTTAGTTTCTGAAGAGAATTTGCCGGAAATATATAAGCTGATTGAGAAAACAAATAATAAAAAGATTTCCCGCAGATTTCCGCCATATAAATATTTTGAGAACTTCTTCAGATATTATATACAAAAAGGAAAAGGAAAGATAATTTTAATAAGGTATCAGGAAAAAATAGTTGGGGGAGCAATTCTTGGATTTGAAAACACAACAACTGTATATTGCTTATATTACTGGGGGAAATCTAAACGCTACAAGAATATTTATCCAACAATATATACTCTTTATTCTGCAATGCAAATGTCTGAAAATGAAGGATTCAAGTATTTCGATTATATGGATGTAGGGTATTTGAATAAAAAAACGGGAAGACTCTATTTTCTATTACAGTTTGGAGGAAAACAATCGGCTACCCGACGCTGGTACAGATGTAACTGGAGTTTACTAAACTTCTTTGCAAATAAAATCTATGATTAGGTTTGAGTAAACCAACTTATGTGAACCTCTATGCATTTTATATTAAAGAAATATAAAAACTGTCTTTTTTGGAGGATATTATTTGGAGGCAATCATAAAACGGTATATATTTGCATCGTGTTTTTCATGGTATTAGATTTAAGGTTAACAATGAAGATTGGTTGTCGTGAGACAACCTTTCCTTTTTTATATAGGTAGGGTAATTAATCCCTGTATTTTCCCCAAAGTCCCGATTTAATAATCTCCTCAGTTTTTTTCATTAGTTCAGGAAGTTCTTGCTCAGTTAATTTATTTGTTTCTATTGGTTCATGTATTATTAATTCCATTTTGCCGGGGTTTAAATTAAAAGAGCCTCGCTTAAGCACATCAAATGGCCCGTTTAAAGTAATTGGCACAATAGGTAGTTTAAGATCATGAGCAATATAAAATGCACCTCTTTTAAACTTGCCCATTTTGCCTGTTTCAGTACGTCTTCCCTCAGGAAATATAACCATAGAAACCCCGTCACTTATTTTATCTTTTGCGTTTTTAATGCTTGCCGCCCGTGTTGCAGGAGTTGAGTTGTCTACAAAGACGTGACCGGCTTTTTCAGAAGCAAACCCTACTAAGGGAATATTTCTAAGACTTTGCTTCTGCATCCATATTATATTATGATTTAAAAAACCGTATGTAAGAAATATATCATATGCTCCCTGATGATTTGCGATAAAAACGTATGATTTATCAGGATCAATATTTTCGTGTCCCGCGGTTTTAATGAGGCACAGAGATAACCAGCATGTTAATCTGGACCACCACTTAGGAGGGAAATAACCCCAAAACTTACTGCCAAATATAGGTGACGTTATAATAACGATTAATGCAGTTAATAAAGTAATCGCCAAAAATACGGGCACAAAAATTAGCCATTGATATAAAAAACAAATACTTTTTTTCACTTTTATAGACCTTGTGATAAACAATATGCAAAAATATAAAAAAAACGCGTCAACTATGATTAATGACTTCTGAAATTACATACATGAAGACATTTTTGACAATAAGCGAAACATTTATCTCAAATAATTTCCTTATTTGTTGAATTTTGTGTTTATTTGCGTAACGAAATTGAAAACATAATTATTTATACTCACATGAAAGAATTTGCGAAGTACATCGGCGTAATAGTAATGCTTATAGGTGTAGCCGTATTAGTTGTTCCTTTTCTAAATGGCACAACAAATAATTCAAACTTAATTATCGGTATGGCATTGATTGTTAATGGAATGTTGGGACACATTTATGTGAACAACATGCGAAAAGGAAGTGTAATTGGTAATATACTTTGGGCAATATTTCTGCTGGTAGTACCTTTTATAGTTTATTTCGTATTCAAAAGACTGGCATACACTGAAGAGGACGTAGCTGCTTACAATTAAAAACAGAGTTATTGTAATAGTCTACGGTTTACTATAAGAAAAGAATTGATCACCCCGAAATTTACATTTCGGGGTATTTTTAATTATATCAGTTAAAAACTCTATTTTCCTGATTTGTATAGGGAATTTATTTTCTTACTACGTATAACTGAAAATTCTCATATCGTTTTACTACCACTTCATCTCCCTTTTCAATCATACCCTTAATTGATATTGCATCAAAATATTCTCCTTCAATTTCCACCTTTCCTGAAGGGCGAAGCACAGTTGCAGCAGTTCCTGTTTTACCAACCACTGAAACAGGCTCCATTGAGACAGATATATACCCCTCCTGATCTGAATGTAGCGCCACGTTTTTAAGGAAGCCACTTTTGCCGATTCTGCTTGACATGTAAATTATAAGAATAATACCCATTCCCATTCCACCCAAAACAGTCATTACTGCACCGAACACCTCTTTTACAGGTACTACTCCAAAATTAAAGTCGATATTACCTATCAGCGCCAGTATCAGGGAAGCTAATACAGATACAATTCCCAATATACCCGTCACTCCAAATCCGGGCACAACAAATATCTCGAAAACAATTAAGATAAGACCCAGAACAAATAGCAGTACCTCCCAGTTTTGAGCGTAACCCGTAAGATAAAGAGGAGTAAAGTAAAGAATAGCAGCAGTTATTGCTACTGCCGTTGGGAACCCAACACCCGGTGATTGTAGCTCAAAATATATACCTCCTATAATGAACATTATAAGAAATGCCTGAAGGACTCCGTTTGTCAGAAAGCCTTTTATGTTATCGTAAAAGGTGGGATTATAGGTTTTTAATTCATAATCATTATAACCAATATGGCTTACTATAACTTCATGCAAGTTTTCTGCAATTCCGTCGCAGTAGCCAAGTTCAACAGCCTGACTGGCAGTTAGTGTAAGCACCTGAGTAGAATCAGCATATCCGGGTATCACAACCCTCTCGTCAACCATTGCTTCTGCTATTGCAGGGTCGCGCCTCCAGTTAGAAATAGTGTCACCGTTTTCTATTGTGGTGATTTTGCCGTGACTCTCTGCAGTAGCACGCATAATACCTCGCATATACGATTGATATTTATCGGGGGCTTCTGCTCCTGTACCTCCTTCCACAACAGTTGCTGCTCCAATTGAAGAGCTGCTTCGCATAAATATACTGTCGCAGGCAATGGCTATAAGAGCTCCTGCTGATGCTGCATTTACATCAATAAATACATGTACAGGGATAGTTGAATTTAGTATTGCTGTTCGCATTGAATCGGCTTCAAGCACTGCACCGCCATAAGTATTCATATGTATTAAAACAACATCGGCATTTGTCTCCTGAGCTTCATGGAGTCCGTTTTGCAGGTAAATCCAGCTATTGCTACCAATGTTTTCTTTAATATTTATTCTATAAACAACAGGTATTGAATCTTGAGAATAAATATTCACAGATAACAAAGTGACAACTAATGTTAATAAGAGATATAAATTTTTCATTCTGAGGGGTTTTATATCAACAAAGATAATAGAAAATATAGTTGTTTAAACAAAAAATTGGTCTGTATACATTAAAAACAGCTGTTTTTTTGTATGTTTGATATCTGAAATGATAATAGAGGACTTCCTTTTTTAATTTTACGATTTTAATGAAAAAACTTTTCTTTACTATTTTGACTGGCTTGTTTGTAATGCAAGCCTACTCAGCTAATGATGCTAGAATGATGAGATTCCCTGATATTAACGAGGATTTGGTAACGTTTGTTTATGCGGGTGATATCTGGACCGTAAACTCTAATGGCGGAGAGGCTAAAAGACTAACTTCTCACCCGGGGATTGAACTTTTTCCTAAAATTTCTCCTGATGGCAAATGGATTGCATTCTCAGCAGAGTATTCCGGAAGCAGACAAATTTGGGTGATGCCCTCGCAAGGGGGAACGGCACGACAACTAACTTTCTATAATTCAGAAGGTGTGATGCCTCCAAGAGGTGGATTTGATAATGTATTGTTAGACTGGACTCCTGACAGTAAAAGAATTCTTTTTCGTGCAAATCGTACAACATTTGGAGAAAGGAATGGTAAATATTTTACCGTAAGTATAGAGGGCGGACTTGAAGAGGCTTTGCCAATTGTTAATGGTGGTTTTGCCGCTTTCTCTCCTGATGGCTCCCAAATTTGCTTTACTCCTGTTGACAGAGAGTTTCGCTCATGGAAGCGATACAAGGGTGGCAGAGCAACCGAATTGTGGATATATGATCTTAATAATAATACTTCTAAGCAGGCTACTAATTGGGTAGGATCAGACCAATGGCCAGCATGGCATGGTGATAATATTTTTTATGCATCTGATCAGGATACTCGTTTAAATATTCGTAGATTCAACACAATAACAGGTGAAGATATTCAAATTACTAATCATAGTGATTTTGATGTAATGTGGCCCTCGGGAAGTAATGGAAAGCTGGTTTATGAGAACGGAGGGTTGCTGTATGTGCTTGATCTTAATAATGGTGATTCAAAGAAAATTACTGTTTCTATTAATTATGATAATCCGCATCTTCAGCCTGCTTTCAAAAATGTGAAGGATTTTATTGGAAGCTACTCTTTATCACCTACAGCAAAAAGAGCACTTTTTGAAGCACGTGGAGATATTTACAGTGTCCCTACTGAGAATGGTGAGATAGTAAATTTAACTAATAGCCAGGGTATCAGAGAGGTATATCCCACATGGTCGCCCGATGGCAAACAAATTGCTTTCTATTCAGACAAAACAGGTGAATATGAATTATATCTACTTGAGAATAAAAGTGGGGCCGAACCTAAGCAGGTAACCAGCGGATCAAAAGCATGGAAGAATGGAGCAGTTTGGTCGCCCAAGAGCACTCACCTGGTTTATAGCGACCGCACAATGAACCTTAAACTTGTAGAAATTGTCAGTGGAAAAGAGTCTGTTATTGATAAAGCATCTGCTGAGGAGATTAGAGACTATGAATTCTCACCCGATGGTAACTGGATTGCATACAGTAAATCGTCTCCAAACTACCAATCTGCTTTATGGTTATACAATCTATCCAACGGTAATAAACACCAAATTACCGATGCATCATTTTCTGATGGCAGACCGGTATTCAGTAAGGATGGAAAGTTTATATTTTTCACATCAAACCGTGATTTCAACCTTACATTCAGTAGTTATGAGTTTGATTATCTATACAATAATGCAACCCGTATCTATGCTATTCCTCTTAAAGCCGATGGCACTACACTCAAGCCTTATGAAGTGGATGCAGAACCATATGGAAATGAGAAAAAAGATGACAAAAAGAGTGATAGCAACGATGAAGGCAATTCAGTGCAAGTTCAAATAGATTTGGATGGAATTCAAAACAGGATTGAAGTTCTGCCAATGTCCTCCGGCAACTACAGAATAATTGGAACTGTTGAAGAAGGATTGCTCTACTCGTCGGGAAACAAAATAATGAGATATAATATCAAAGAAGAAAAGAGTGAAGATATTTTGGAAGGATCTGGTTCAGCTACTCTTTCTTCAGATGGCAAATCTTTTATCTACAGAGTTTCTGGTGGTTTCGCAATTGCTAAGAATCAGCCTGGTCAGAAATCAGGTGAAAACAGTTTAAATTTGGATAACCTTGTAATGAAAATAGATCCTAAGAAAGAGTGGAAGCAAATTTACGAAGATGCTTTCAGAATTTTCAGAGACTATTTCTATGTAGATAACCTTCATGGGGTTGATTGGGGTAGAATAAAAGAGACATATGAAAGTTTATTACCGCATGTTCCAAGTCGTTTTGATCTCGATTACATCATACACGAGGTTATTAGCGAAACAAATACCGGGCACGCATATGTTGACTGGGGTGATATTTCTAAAGTTGACAGGATTGAGGGAGGTTTGCTTGGTGCTGAGTTAGAAGCTGATCTATCGGCCGGGAGATATAAAATCAGAAAGATATATGAGGGTGAAAACTGGAATGAGAGTCGCCGTTCGCCCCTTACCGAAAGCGGAATTAATGTTTCGGAAGGCGACTATATAATAAGTATTAATGGAATCGACCTCACTACAGATAAGAATCCTTATGAGTTGCTTGAGAATTTGGGTGGGCGACATATAGAGCTAACGGTCAGCTCCTCTCCGTCCTCTAACAATGCTGAAAGTTATTACATAAAAACAATTACCAGCGAGCAGGAGCTCAGATACTTAGACTGGGTTAAAGAAAGAAGGAAAATGGTTGATGAGTTATCCGGTGGAAAAATTGGATATTTTCATGTCCCTAACACTTCATATGAGGGTAATCGTGAGTTGTTTAAAGGAATGTTGGCGTTTAACGACAAAGATGCTCTTATTATTGATGACAGATATAATGGTGGCGGTTTTATTCCCGACAGAATGATTGATCTTGTAAATAGAAGAACATTGGTCTACTGGCATAGAAATAATATTGAAATCCCAATGAAATCGCCGGGATTGGCACACGACGGACCAAAGGTTATGCTTATAAACGGTTACTCATCGTCTGGTGGTGATGCTTTCCCTTATTTTTTCAGAAAAACAGGTGAAGGCAAGCTTATCGGAACCAGAACCTGGGGCGGTTTGGTAGGAATTTCAGGAAATGCCAGACTTGTTGACGGAGGTTATATTTCAGTTCCAATGTTTGGCATCTATGATGAAAACGGAGAGTGGATTATTGAGGGCGTTGGGGTTTACCCTGATATAGAAGTTGTTGATAAGCCGGAAGAGTTAGCAAAAGGAAATGACCCATCAATAGAAAAAGCTGTTGAAGTGTTGCTGGATGAGCTAAAATCCAATCCTCGTAAAAGGGTTACTGCCCCCATTCCACCCAACAGGTCGGAATGGATTGAAATAGAAATAAAGTAGTTGTTTGTACTTCACTTAGTTTACAAAACGTTTCAAAAACAATTATAATGAATTGTTTGTTTAACGGTTTATAATCAAGATTATTAAAACAAATTATATGAAGTATTTAAAAATCACAGCACTTATTTCATTATCATTGCTTCTCATGTCATCCGCTTGCGACGACAGGAAGGCTAACAGTGAACAGGAACAGCCGGGTGAGGTATTACCACCTGTAGAAACAAATAGTCCGAACACCGACTATCAACCTGCTTTTGAAGGGCAGACAAGAATTGCAGGCACAAAAACTGATACTCCTTACAGTGCAACTGTAATTTCAACAGAATTAGATAGCCCCTGGGCAGTAATTCCTTTACCCGATGGACGCCTTGCAATTACAGAAAAAGCCGGTACAATGAGAATTGCAACCACTGGTGGCACCGTTAGTAGCAAAATTGGGGGATTCCCAGAGGTTGACGACAGAAATCAGGGAGGGCTTCTTGATGTGGCTCTTTCACCCGATTTTGAAACAAACCGAGTTCTTTACTTTTCATTTGCAGAAAAAACATCGCGTGGCTCTTTAACTGCAGTTGGTAAGGGCAGACTTTCGGATGATGAGTCTCAGATTGAGAACTTCGAAATAATTTACCGTGCAATCCCATACTTCGACAATAGTATGCACTTTGGCAGCAGACTGCTTTTCGATAAAAATGGGAATATTTTTGTTACAACCGGCGAGCGTTCAGATTTAGCAACTCGTCCCAACTCCCAAAAACTTGATACTGCTCATGGTAAAGTTATACATATAACACCTGAAGGAGAACCAGTTGAGACCAATCCATTTTTCAATACTCCCGATGCACTTCCTGAAATTTACAGTTATGGTCATCGTAATCCTCAGGGACTTGATATCCATCCTGTAACAGGAGAGTTGTGGCTTAATGAGATGGGACCAAGAGGCGGAGATGAGCTTAATCTGGTAAAGCCTGGCAATGATTATGGCTGGCCAACAATAACATATGGTATTGAGTATAGTGGAGCAACTATTGGTGCTGGTATAACACAGCATGAAGGTATGGAACAACCGGTATATTACTGGGATCCTGTTTTATCGCCAAGCGGAATGGTTTTCTATACTTCGAATGATATTCCGGAGTGGGAAAATAACCTGTTTATATGCGGTATGAGTAGCAGACATATTGCACGAATAGTAATTGACAGCAACAACAGGGTTGTTGGTGAAGAGAGACTGCTTGAAAGTGAAGGAGAACGTTTTCGTGATATAGGAGAAGGCAATGACGGAGCTCTTTATACTGTTACTGATTCAGGAAAACTCTACAGGATTGCTAAATCAAATTAAGTTGATGTTATCTACTACATAAAAATCAATGATATTAGGTTAAACCTTATTATCAAATAAAAATCCGGAGTTTCTGCAATAAAAGCTAAACTCCGGATTTTATTATTGTAAAGTCCAT
>CAZYNA010000032.1:0-28854 GCA_964648775.1 uncultured Proteiniphilum sp.
AAACACACAGTCAACGCAATAGTGTGCGTAAAACTGTGCGTAAATTTCGCAAATCGTTGATTTACAATGTATATTGCGGAGAGAGAGGGATTCGAACCCCCGGAAGCTCGCACTTCAACGGTTTTCAAGACCGCCGCAATCGACCACTCTGCCATCTCTCCCAAAATTTCGAGTGCAAAGATAGGATTATTTTTTTAAACAAAAAACATCATTTCAATATAAATTTAATCTTCTTCAAAAAGAATCAATAATTCGTTGTATCTTTGTTAGAAACTACTATCACATGCAATTTACAGAACTCCCGTTAAGTGAATCATTATTAGAGGGTCTTGAGGTTATGAACTTCAAAGAGGCCACTCCTGTGCAGGAAAAAGCTATTCCTGTTATCCTTGATAAAAAAGATGTTATTGCCTGTGCACAAACGGGTACTGGTAAAACTGCCGCTTTCCTTTTGCCATTATTGAATAATCTTCAGACAGACAATCATGATGACAAGAAGGTTAATGCGATTATTATGGCTCCTACACGCGAGTTAGCTCAGCAGATTGATCAGATGATGGAGGGTTTTTCTTATTACACTCCTTTCTCTTCGGTTGCTGTTTATGGAGGAAATGATGGTGAAGCATGGGATACACAGAAAAAAGGATTGCTTAATGGTGCAGATGTAGTAATTGCAACACCGGGAAGATTGCTTTCGCATATTAATCTTTACAATATAGACTTCTCCGGAGTGAAGTATTTTATTCTGGATGAGGCGGACAGGATGCTTGATATGGGATTTAATGATGATATAATGAGTATTGCGAAGCTACTTCCTAAGGATAGACAGACTATAATGTTTTCTGCAACTATGCCTCCCAAAATTCAGAAGTTGGCTAAATCTATTCTTCGTGATCCGGAAGAGATTACAATTGCAATTTCCCGACCACCCGAATCAATTATTCAATCGGCATATATTTGCTACGAACCTCAGAAAATAAATATTCTTCAACATCTTTTTAAAGATAAGAAACCAAACAAGGTTATTCTCTTTTCTGGGAAAAAACAGAAGGTTAAGGAGATTACAAAGACCTTGAAACGAATGAACCTGTCGGTTGGAGAGATGCACTCAGACCTTGACCAGTCGCAGCGCGAACACGTCATGCATGAGTTCAAAAATGAACGTATTGACATTTTAGTGGCAACCGATATTGTTTCGAGAGGTATTGATATTGACGACATATCGTTGGTTATCAATTTTGATGTGCCGTATGATGTGGAAGATTATGTTCACAGAATTGGACGTACTGCAAGGGCAGGTGACTCAGGAATGGCCATCACTTTTGTTGATACTGAAGAGCAGTACCTTTTTGAAGAGATTGAACAGTTTTTAGGAAAAAAAATTTACAGGATTCCTGTTCCCTCTGAATTTGGTGAAACCCCGGAATATAATCCGAGGAAGTTTAAAAGAGCTAAAGGTGCGAAAAGACATCCTTCGACAAAAAAAAGGAGCAAACCTACTGACGGCAATAGGCAAAAAAGCAACCGTAATCAGACCAAAAAAGAACATAAGAGAGATCATCAGAATGATGAGCAGAAGAGAAGTGAAGGTATCAAAAAGACACAAACGGTAAAAACTGAGAAGAAGAAGGAATCAAGTAATAACAGACCTAAAGACGCTATCAATCAAAAGAAAAAAGCTGACAGGATAAACGAAGGAGAAAAAAGAGATCAGCCTCGCAAGAAGCTTGTCAAAAAGAGTGATAGAGTTCAACAATCCGCCCCTACCCCTCAAGCACCTTCTAAAAGGGATCAGGAAAAGAAAGTGCAAACAAACAGCTCTAAGGTAAAAAATAAAGAGACGAATATTAAAGAGACACCTAAAAAGAAATGGAAATGGTGGCCGTTTAAATAATTGAGTCTAAACAGTTTGCTCTGGTTCCACAATCTCCATACCTCGAAGTATTGCCTCCTCGTTAATGGGAAGAAGATGGTGATGACGCTCTGGAAGCGATTCTTTTAGTCCCTTCATTACATTTTCGAGCTTTACCATTGGAGATACTTTAAGCAGACCTCCAACAATAATCATATTAAAAACCTTTGTATTATTCATTTTCAGAGATTCGTCCATCGCATCTACACGATACACATTAATATCTTTGCGCTGAACTTTTCTATTAATGCCCTGCCCATCATATATAAGAACACCGCCGGGCTTAACTTTTTCCTCAAACTTGTCAAGTGACGGTTGGTTTAGCACTATGGCAACGTCAAACTTATTAACTACCGGAGAACTAATTGCTTCATCTGATATGATTACGGTAACGTTTGCTGTTCCACCGCGCTGTTCGGGACCATATGCAGGGAACCATGATACCTCCTTATCTTCCATCATTCCCGAAACGGCAAGGATTTTACCCATCGATAATACACCCTGACCTCCAAAACCTGAAATAACTATCTCCTGTAACATTTTTCTGCTTTTAAATATTTTTTAAATCACCTATTGGGAAAACAGGAAACATGTTCTCCACCATCCACTCATTTGCTTTAACCGGTGTCATCTTCCATCCGGCATTGCAGGTTGAAACCACTTCAACAATTGATGTTCCTTTGCCTGCCATAGCATTCTGAAACGCCAGTTTAATCATTCTTCTTGTTTTCTTAACAGCAGCAGCTGTATGAACACTTGTACGGGTTGCAAGACAAACGCCGTCGAGCAGAGCAAGCATATCAAGAATTTTAAGCGGGCGCCCCATAGTTGCAGTATCTCTGCCATCGGGACTGGTTGATGTTCTCATCTGTTCTAGTGTAGTTGGCGCCATCTGACCTCCTGTCATTCCATAAATTGCATTATTTATGAATATGATTGCGATGTTCTCTCCACGGTTTGCGGCATGAATTGTCTCTGCTGTTCCGATAGCTGCAAGGTCGCCATCTCCCTGATATGTAAACACCATCTTATCTGGCAATAATCTTTTTACAGCCGTTGCCAATGCAGGAGCACGTCCGTGGGCAGCCTCCATCCAGTCGATATCAAGATAGTTGTATGCAAACACGGCACAACCAACCGGAGCAACTCCAATGGTTTTTTCCTCCAGACCCAGCTCCTCAATTATTTCAGCTATAACTTTGTGCACCACTCCGTGAGAACAACCCGGGCAATAGTGCATGTAGTTGTTATTCATGAGCTTTGGCTGCGCATAGACCAGATTTTCAGGTATTGCTATATCTTCTCGTTTCATATCATTATGTTCTAATACTCGATTAATTATCTTCTTTTGAATTTATTGCTGCTACTTCGTCTTTTACTTTCACTTTTTCCACTAAAACGATATATCAGATAAAACAGGATCGCTGCTCCTCCGAAATACCATGTTAGCTTCATATTCTTGTCGGTAGACAAATAAACAATAAATGTTCCTACAAACGCAACAAGGAATAGTAACAGAAAGATATTTCTAATTTTGGGATCCATCTCTTAAATAGTTTATTGTTCAACAATTTTCTCTTTCAGTGCTTCCAGTACATCATCAGGTGTGGGTACTATACCGCCAAGTCTGCCATAATGCTCAACTGGTACTTTTCCGTTTACTGAAAGGCGTACATCTTCTACCATCTGACCGGCATTCAGCTCTACTGTAAGCATAGCTTTTACTCTGTCGGCCAGACTGTTCAACACTTCTGAAGGATATGGCCACAAGGTGATTGGACGAATCAGCCCCACTTTAATTCCTTCCTGCCGCGCCAACTCGAGAGTCTTTAAACATATGCGGGCTGCAGAACCAAAAGCTACGATAATGTAATCCGCATCGTCACATTTAACCTCTTCATACCTGACTTCATTTGCCTCAACTTCGCGGTATTTTGCCTGGAAACGAAGATTGTTTCTCTCCATTGATGCGGAGTCAAGCTCAAGTGAAGTGATAATATTAGGACCTCTGTCGGGTGTTTTACCCAACGTTGCCCATGGACACTGCTCCCTGATTTCCTCTTCAGTTCTTCTTCTCTGAAATTCGGGCAGTTTAACCTTTTCCATCATCTGTCCAATAACTCCGTCTGTTAGGATCATTGCCGGATTGCGATATTTAAACGCAAGATCAAAACCTAACCCTACAAAGTCTGCCATCTCCTGAACCGAGTTAGGAGCAAGTGTAATAAGTTTATAATCGCCATGCCCCCCACCCTTCACTGTTTGAAAATAATCGGCCTGAGATGGTTGTATTGTGCCTAAACCGGGTCCTCCGCGCTCAACATTCACTATAAGACAGGGAAGCTCTGCACCGGCCATGTATGATATACCTTCTTGCTTTAGGCTTATACCTGGGCTGGAGGAGGATGTCATACTGTATTTACCACATGCAGCTCCACCATAAACCATATTAATAGCAGAAACCTCACTCTCGGCTTGAAGAACCACCATTCCGGTTGTCTTCCATGGAGCTTCTGCCATAAGAGTTTCTATTATTTCGGACTGTGGAGTAATCGGGTACCCAAAGTATCCATCTACACCATAGCGTATCGCTGCGTGAGCAATAGCTTCGTTACCTTTCATTAAAGATATTTCCTGAGACATAATATTAAATTTTCTTTTTATAGACAGTAATACATGCATCCGGACAAACATATCCGCAATTGGCACAACCTATACAGTCCTCTTGGTTTTTCACATATACATAATGGTAACCTCTGTCATTTACCTCATGTGGTTCTAACTCTAACACGTCAGTGGGGCAAGAGACTACACACAAATCACACCCTTTACAGCGTTCGGTGTTTACCTCTACATAACCCATAAATTTTGCCATTACCAGAAGTATTTTAAAGTTTAAATTATCTGAATACAAATATAGCTATTTTTTAATGTCTTTCAATTATTTACGATTAAATAGGTGAACAATTACCAGCTGAATGTTTTTTCACTCATCCAGTGTCCATGTACCTTTAAAACCTGTTCAATTACATCTCTTGCAACACCATAGCCTCCATCTTTTGGTGAAATATATTTAGCTATTTTCTTTATTTCGGGAGCCGCATTGCGCGGGGCAACGGGCAGACCAACTGCTTGCATAACTTTGTAATCTGGTATATCATCCCCTACATAAATTATCTCTTCAGGTTTATATCCTGTTTTGTTTATATAGTGTTCAAAGTCGATCATCTTTATCTCCGATTTCATGTAAATATCATTTATACCAAGGGACTGATATCTTAATTTTACAGACTCAGAATTTCCACCAGTTATTATTGCAACTCCATAGCCACATTTTACAGCAAGGTGGAGAGCATATCCATCATGAATATTAGCTGTTCGCAATGGCTCACCATCAAAAGACATGTTTATTGTCTGACAAGATAAAACTCCATCTATATCGAATATAAATGCTCTTATTTTTCTTAGATCGTAGTTAATTGCGCTCATAGTGATTGATTATGTATACTTTTACTTATCAGGTTATATATTTCTTTAATATTCTCTGTTTTAAGAAGTTCTATATGCTTTGCCATCACCATATCATCCAAACGTATAGCCGGCCCTGTTTGCGCCTCCTCCGGTTTCATCTCCATTACCTTTGCAACAGTTTCGTTTATCAGTGGTTTTAACACATCAAAATCTATACCTTCGTCTTCAATAATTCTTGAAGCTAAAGTATACATGTGATTGGAAAAGTTGTTTGCAAATACTGCTGAGAGATGAAGATATTTACGTTTTTCACCTGTTAAGTGTTGTACATTGTTTGATATAGTTTTTGCAACATTTTCAAGAAAAAGCTCAATTTCGGGGTTACTACCTTCAACAAAAACAGGGATATCACTAAAATTAATATCTCTGGTTTTACTAAATGTTTGTAATGGATAAATTACTCCATAACCACTGTTTGAGTACCATTTTTTACTGTTTTCATGAAGTGCTTCAATAGGTATACTGCCGGCAGTATGCACCCAAACTCCTGAGGTAACAGGCATCATTCTTGCTATTTCGTTGATTAAATCATCTTTAACTGAGAAAATATAAAGAGCTGCTTTAGTGTAAATTTGATTAATATCGTCAATTGCTTCAGCACCTGTTTTTGAAGCTAACACCTTGGCATTTTCTAAGGTGCGACTGAAAACCTGCACAATACTGTTACCCGATTTCTTTAAAGCGGATGCCATATGAGTTGCGACATTGCCTGAGCCGATAAAAACAATTTCCATACTTATCTGGTTTTTATATCTGACTGGATAATTCTGATTCCTACTTTTTCAACACCATTTAGGGGGTCATCAGACATAAGATGATTAATTGAAAGGTTATATATTTTTGCTGAGTCTAAGTAAATACTGTTCAGAAACTGTAAAGAAATCTGGTTTACTCCCCCGGATCCACTTCCCAGCCAGCGACCGTAATTATCTGCAAGTTGATATTTTAGGGTATCGGTCTGCATAATCGTATCGGTAAAATTGTGAGCTAACTCCAACCATATTTCACGATAGGGATAAAGACCGGTGGTTGAGAGTTCCAAACCAAGACTATATTCTATTTGAGGATTAAATCTGACTGAATCTAAATGGTATAATAAAACAGAATCGCTATACCACCCACTTTCTTTTATATGTTTATAAAAATAGTATTCTTCTCCCTTTGTACATGAAGTTAACACAGAGAGAATAAATAGTATTTTCAACAAAAACAGGCTACTCCTTTTTGTCACCTGAAGATCTTTTATTTCTAGGTTTTCTGTTTCTTGGCTGAGAATTATTGTTATTTCTTCTTCTTGGCTTTCTGCTCCTTCTTGGCTGATTAGTATTATTATTATCAAAACGGGTTATACTCTGATTCTCAAGTATATCATTCTGATATACTCGATCATTGTCAGCCTTAACCTCCAATTCAATATTTAGCTTAACAGGCTTTTTACCTTTCTTATTCATATTAATAATCTCAAAAGCACGATCTTTTGAGATTGTGACTAAATTTGATCCATTATTCTTGTCAGTTGAGTAGGTAATCATTCCAGCAAGAATATCAGACTTAAAATGATAATAATCAGCATCTTTTGTTTCAAGAACAATTTCACGTGACGGGAGACTGCGCTGAGCTTCCACATACATGTCAACTTCATAGTTCATGCAGCATTTTAACTTTCCGCACTGACCTGCTAACTTTTGTGGATTGATTGAGATATCCTGACAACGAGCAGAAGCTGTTGAAACTGACACAAAGCTAGATACCCAGCTACTGCAGCACATTTCACGTCCACAAGGACCAATTCCGCCAATTCTACCAGCTTCCTGACGGGCGCCAATCTGCTTCATTTCAATTTTAACCCTGAATTCGCCGGCTAGAACTTTAATTAACTGACGGAAATCAACTCTCTCATCAGCAATATAGTAGAATATTGCTTTATTGCCATCTCCCTGAAACTCAACATCGCCAATCTTCATTTGCAAGCCAAGACTCTCTGCTATTTCACGAGCTCGAATCATTGTTGGTTGCTCTCTTGATTTGGCAATTTCATATTTCTCAAGATCGGCCGGGCGGGCTATTCTATAAATACGTTTTAATCCTCCATTGTTATCCTCACGGAAATTATTTTTCCTCATTTGTTTTTCAACAAGTTTACCTGTGAGGGTAACAGTACCAATGTCATGTCCGGATACAGCTTCAACAGCAACAAGATCTCCAAGCTCTAACTCAAGATTGTTACTGTTAATAAAATAATCCTTTCTTGTATTTTTGAATTGAACCTCCACCATTTTAGACAGCTTCTGAAATTCAGGAAAATCGTGAAGCCAATCATATACGTGAAGTTTATTTGCGTGGCGTGTACAGCCTTTACAACTCTTATTATTTCGAACGGTTACCGTAGGTATTGGAACGATATCCGCCATTTTATCTGATAATGTTTCTTTATCCATATATATAAATCACTATATCACAACGACTAGTGAAACATTTTTTAAGTTTTAAAATAATAAAACAGAATGCAAGTTACAAATTATTTTCTTAAAAGCATTGTAGCTTTTAAACAAAGATCAAGGAAAATTATTTTTGCGTTGCCATTCTGACTAATCTGACGATGCGCAAGTGTGAACTCTTCGGTAAACTCTTCAATATTTCTTTCGTTAATAAAAGGTGAAAAACGTTCTCCAAACTTCTGCTCTTCTGAGTTGAGATAGACCATTTGCGACTCACCAAGGTTGTTTATAAAATACTCCCGAAACATCCTTAGTGAATAGAGAAGATAACTTTTTTGCGATTCTCTCCCAATTGATGCAATCTCGTTTGCTATTGTTTTTATTGCTTTAATATCGCCTGAAACAGAAGTGCGCATCATATTAACGAAGAGGTTGTATAAAAACGAATTTTCCTCTGAAGACAAAACAATTTGAGATGCCGCAGTGTAGCTTCCGTGTGCAATATGTGCAACCGATCTTGCTTCGTGCTTATCTAAATTAAAGTTATGTTCAAGTGCGCTCTCCATTACATCATCTGCAATGGCTCTGATATGTAATGGCTGGCATCTCGACCAAATAGTTTGCAAAACATTTTCTCTATCTTCAGAAATTAAGAGAAATACAGTATTGCCGGGTGGCTCCTCAATCATTTTAAGGAGCTTATTGGCACATGCAGGCTGCATTTTTTCGGGCAGCCAAACAATCATAATTTTATATAATGCCTCGTATATCTTTAAATTAAGCTTACGGATTATTTCATCGCTCTCTTTTGTATAGATGTGGGCCTGAGCATTTTCAGCATTAATAAAATTCAGCCAGTTATTTAGACTGAAGTAACTGTTTAATGATAAAAACTCCCTCCACTGTGGCAGATAATCATCACTTAGCTTCGACTTAACAACAGGAAAGACAAAATGAAGATCGGGATGTGCCAGTTTATCAAACTTATGACATGAAGGGCATTTACCACATGAGTCGACTTCACCTCTGTTTGTGCAATTAATATAACGTGCATATGCGATTGCCAAAGGAAGTTTACCAACGCCTTCGGGACCATAGAGTATTCGAGCATGAGGGATTATACCGCTATTTACAGTCTCAATTAAATGCAGCTTAACATCATCAAGTCCTATGACATCCCTGAAATACATCCTCGGCTATACCTTATCAATTTAATTATGCTTAATATATTTCTTTAGCAACTCTGTAAACACTTTCTGTTGCCATCAGAGAGTAGAAATGAATACTTGGCACATTTGCTTCTACAAGTTCTCTGCACTGCTTAATACACCACTCTACTCCTACCTCCTTAGCATCCTCATCATTGTTACACTTACGAAGCTCAGCTGCCAAATCCTCCGGTATATCAGAACGAAAAACACGAGGCAATACAGTTAAGTGATTCATTAAAGTAACAGGCTTAATACCCGGTATAATAGGAACTGTTATTCCGGCAGCACGACATCGATCTACAAATTCGAAGTACTTGCTATTGTCGAAAAACATCTGTGTTACAAGATATTCGGCCCCATTATCAACTTTCATTTTTGTGTAAAATATCTCTGACTCCATGTTTGGCGACTCCTCATGTTTTTCGGGATAACACGCCATACCATATGAAAAAGGAACTTCATCAGGTGTAAAAAGAGAACCATCGTAACAGATACCCTTATTAAAATTATTTACCTGCTCCTGGAGACCGGTTGCAAATTTATGACTGTTCATCGACCTTTGCTGGGCATCAAGTTTTTTAGTGTCACCCCTAAGTAAAAGTAGGTCTGTTACACCCAAATATGACAAATCTATCAACGCATATTCAGTCTCTTCAATTGTAAATCCTTGCGAAATAATATGAGGTATAGCTCTGATACCATATTTATTTTGAATAGCAGCTGCAACGGCAACTGAGCCAGGTCTTCGTCTGACATTGACTTTGTGGAATACTCCCCTCTCATCTTCCTTATATATATTTTCGCTGTGATGAGTTGTGATATTTATATATTTAGGATCAAACTCCTTTAATCGATCTATTGATTTAAAAAGCTGCTTTATGCTGTTACCTTTTAAAGGAGGCAACAACTCGAATGAAAAAGCAGTCTTATCACTTTTCTCTATTAACTCTGAAATTTTCATTTCCTTAAAATACTAAAATAATTAATTAAATATCGCTCTCACGATATCCATGCCATTAGCATAAAGAACCAGTGCAAGAAGAAGCAACATCCCTGCAACCTGTGCATATTCCATAAACTTATCATTTGGCTTTCTTCTGGTAATAACTTCATAGATAAGGAACATAACATGACCACCATCCAAAGCAGGTATAGGAAGAATATTCATAAATGCTAAAATAACTGATAAGAATGCTGTCATTATCCAGAATGACTGCCAATCCCACTGTGCAGGGAACAGGTTACCGATAGTTCCGAATCCCCCAAGCGACGAAGCTCCCTCTTTAGTAAATACATACTTAAACTGAGCAACATAATCTTTTAATGTCTGGATACCCATTTTGATTCCGGCAGGGAATGATTCAAAAAAACCATACTCCAATGTAACAGTTCCATAAACAAGGGCAACCGGCATTACATAGAAACCAATAGTACCTGTTGAGTCGAGTTGAACTGTAGAACTGTGCAAAGCCCCATCTCTGTAGTATCCGATTTCAACTTCTTCATTAATTTTCTTATTCAGCTCCTCATGGAAATCGCCAAACGAGGGGGTAACAACTCCATTTATGCTAACCAGACTATCACCACGGGTTAAACCCATTTTTTCAGCAGAGCTCCCTTCCATTGTTTCATATACGATAGTTGGTATGCGATATGTGGCAAAACCTTCCTGATCTGTAAGAAGGTTCTTCATTAATCCCTCTTGCATAGTAAGCACTACTTCTTCACCGTTTCTTTTAACAGTAACCGTTTCTGCATCTGCAACATCGAGCAAGGTACGTACCCCAAAGCGTTGCAGCTGTTTATTATCGGCTTTTAATAAGATATCACCATCTTGAAACCCTGCATCATGTGCAGCTTTACTATACTCCATTCCCTGTGTTACATTTTCAAGCGGAAGATAAGTATCGTTCCATGTGAAAAGAACCATTGCATATATTATAAAAGCAAGAATAAGATTAAATATAACTCCGGCAACCATAACCAAAAGTCTTTGCCAGGCTGGTTTAGACCTGAATTCCCACGGTTGCGGAGGCTGAGCCATTTGATCTTTATCCATCGACTCATCAATCATTCCTGATATTTTAACGTATCCACCAAGAGGAAGCCAGCCTATTCCATATTCAGTATGGCTGTTTTTGAGCTTATACCTGAAAAGTGCAAATCCTGCATCGAAAAACAGGTAAAACTTCTCTACTCTGATATTAAACATTCGGGCAAAAATATAATGCCCAAACTCGTGAACTATAACAAGTATTGAGAGACTCAGTATCAGCTGTAACGCTTTAATTAAAAATGTTTCCATTCAGTTTTAGTTTCACACAAATAGTGTGTTTGATATTTATTCAAAAAAAATATTTCAAGAATTAAGCAAAGTAGTTTCTAATCCAGACCTTATTGAATATCAAACCCGATTTGAATTGCCGGATAATTCATAAATTATCTGTCGCGACTCCTCATCAGTATTCAGATAATCAGTGAGTGAAGGATTAGCTATAAACGATGCTTTATTTAATGTTTCTTCTATTAAACTACTCATTTGCAGAAACTCTATCTTTTCTTGTAAAAATAGTGAAACCGCTACTTCATTTGCCGCATTTAGTATGCATGGCATATTACCACCTTTTTTAATAGCTTCATAGGCGAAAGAAAGATTTGGGAACCTTTCTGTATCTGCTCTTTCAAAGGTAAGTTCAGAAAGATCGAAGAAATCAATCTGTTCAAGATCCGAATTTAATCGTTCGGGATAAGAAAACGCATACTGGATTGGTAATCGCATATCGGGCTGACTAAGCTGGGCAATTATCGACCTGTCACGAAACTGAACCATGGAATGCACAATTGACTGAGGATGAACAAGTATTTCTATGTTTGAAGGATCAACATCGAACAGCCATTTTGCCTCAATCATTTCAAAACCTTTATTTATAAGAGTTGCTGAGTCAATAGTAACTTTTTCACCCATATTCCATTTTGGATGGGCAAGCGCATCAGATTTAGTAGCAGTTGCAAGCTGTTCTTTTGAGAACTTTCTGAACGGACCACCCGAAGCTGTCAGCAGAATTTTTTCAATTTCGTTATCTCCCTCACCATTTAAACATTGAAATATTGCAGAATGCTCAGAATCAACGGGGATTATTGGTGTTTTATGTTCTATAGCCAGTGAGGATATAAGCTCACCCGCAACAACCAATGTTTCTTTATTTGCCAATGCAATTGCTTTACCCGAAATGATTGCGTTTATAGTTGGTTTAAGTCCTGAAATTCCCACCATTGCAGTAAGCACCAAATCAATCTGAGTGTCTTCTACCACTTCTTCAATTGCTTTGCTGCCACTCCATACCTTAATTGGCAAATCATTTAGAGCAGCTTTAAGTTGATCAAACTTAGATTCATTTGCTATAACTACAACTTCCGGCTTGAAGATTCTTGCCTGTTCGATAAGCAACTCAACACTATTGTTTGCTACCAGCGCATAAGCTTCAAACCTGTCAATGTGTTTTGATATAACATTTAGTGCCTGAGTTCCAATGGAGCCTGTTGATCCTAAGATTGCTATTTTACGTCTTCTTTCCATTTAATTATATTCTTCCTAAAACCACGCAAAGATAATAAAAAAACATAGTGGTTTTTAGGTAAATACTGATATTTGCTCTAATGCCTCCTCTATGCTGTAGGTCACAACAGATGAACCACCATGTTTAACAACCCATTTTTTTCTCTCTTCGTCAATTAGGAGTTCAATAGGTGCAGTTTCAACTATTTTAAATCCTTTTCGCGACAAAGCTTTTGTAGTCCATCTCGCCATCATACCCTGAGGATTTTTAACTTGAGTACTGATAAGTTTGTCGAGATTCTTTTGCACTACAAAACTGCCAAACTCTTTATCAAATTCATATGATTTGTGATGAAATACTTTATCAAAACTGCCATTAAGTACCATATCTTCAGGGACACCAACTATTACCCCTTCTCCTTTCTCCATTAACCAAAGTTTGTCGGCAACCTGCATTGCGGTTTCCAGCTCATGTGTAGAAATAAGAATTGTCTTACCTGTATCCCGGGCCAATTTTTGCAGCAGAAGCAGAATATTTATTCTATTAGGAAGATCAAGGTGTGATGTTGGTTCATCTAAAAGTATAATTGGGGTATCTTGTGCAAAAGCCCGTGCAATAAATGCACGTTGACGCTCTCCGTCGGAGAGTTCATCAATCTTTCTGTCTTCAAATCCTTCCAAGGAAGTTAGTTGTATTGATCTGGAGATAATCTCTTCATCCTTTTCTGTTAGACTTCCCAACCAGCCGGTGTAAGGATCCCGCCCTATAGATATTAGCTCTTTAACTGAAAATGATGCCACTTGCTGTTGACCTGTTAACACAACGGAGAGCAACTTAGCCCTTTTTCTTGGCGAAATTTCGGAAATATCTGTATCATCTAAATGAATTGTACCCTCGAAAATGGGTTGCATACAGGCAATTGAGCGAAGCAGAGTAGATTTTCCACAACCATTCTTACCTATAAGTACTATCAGTTCACCTTCATCTGCAGATAGATTTAGATCCGACTGCACAATGGCCGGTCCGTTTTTGCGAATATACCCTATACTTACATCAGATAGTTTAAGAAAAGACATACTTATAAATTCAGTATAGTTAAAACCGGAATATCAGTTATCCAGTAGACCTTCGGGCAGGTTCATTTTAATAATTTTATTCTCATCATCTACATCAAGAATAAAATCATCAGTAGCCGGGATAAGTAGTTCATTATTTCCCTGTTTAACAAGGAACAGAATATTGATAGTGGAATCATCAACATCAGCAATTACTCCTACAATTTCTCCTTTTTGATCAACTAAAGAATAATCAATAAATAAATGCCAATCACTTGAATGGCTGTCTGTTTGAATATTTTCTAAAAGTTTACGATCAACGAGCATCTCTAAGTTAGAGTATTTTGATGCTATTTTCTCATCATTAAGATCTTCAAATTTTATTCGTACAATTTCGTCGGTTATAAACGTAATCTCCTCAACGAAAAATGGAACAGGGATTCCATCTATTCTCAGAAAATAATATTCTGAGTCTAAATTGGCATACTCTGCTTTATTAAACTGCACATTAAGTTCACCCTTTATACCATAAGGCTTACGTGTTACTCCAACTGAGAAAATATCATCTTCTAATATCATCTTCTTCGCTGATGTCTGATGTTCTTCAACTTATCGCGACTTGGTGCAGTTCTTACTTCAGGAATGGTATAATCATCTGTTGTAAGATTAATTTTTCCTCCGGATAGCTCATTCAGGTCTTCGAATATCTTTTCATCTTCAACATTCTTATTCCACTGAACATAAGACTTCTTCATTTGACTTAGAATAAGTTTAAGTAACTGATTCTTTTTATCACCCTCTTCCATATTGGTAGCTATATCAATCATTCTCTCCATAATTTTGCCATAGTGGCGGTATTTCATGGTGGGGCGACTATAATCGAGCTTCCCGGGACGTGAATTGAGTTCTTCTTTCTTAATTATCTCGTATGGATACTCGATATCAAGTTTAAAATCGGACATAATAGCAAGATGATCCCAAAGTATATGTTTAAAGTTGTTTACATCTCTAAGATGTGGAAACATATTGCCCATTATATCAATAATTGTGTATGCACATTTTTTGCGCTCTTCAGGATCCTCAACATCCACACAATGATCGACCATATTCTGGATATTACGACCATATTCAGGTAAAACCAGTTTTTCTTTTCGTGTATTATATTGCATATTGTAAATAAATTTTCTGAATTATCTTAATTTTAAAATATCCCCTTCTTCAGGAATATAATCGTAACTTTTCTTATTTAACCTGTATAAGTTTCTGAGTTGAAGTCCATACTGTTGAGAAATACTATACATAGACTCCCCTACTCTAACAGTATGATATTCATACTCCTTATCAGCTCTTGCCTTTTTTTTCTGGAAATATACTATATCTCCATCACTTAATGGAAAATCTTCAGGAACTTCATTAAACTTTAATAGATCTTTGACATTAAAACCAAATTCATTTGCAATTCCATAAAATGTATCGCCCTCAACTGCAATAACATAAACCAATCCATGCGTTATATAAGGCTGATGAATCCAGGACGCTCTTGAAGTTTCGGTTTTCCTAATTTCTTCACGCTCTCTGCGACTAACACCCGGTCTGTATTTCTTGTCATCGTACCTGTAAAGTTCGTAGTCCTCAATTAGTTTAATCAACTTGTTTGCATATGCCCTGTCTGTTGCGTAACCCGACTGCTGCAAACCTCTTGCCCAACCCTTATAGTCAGTTACAGAGAGCTTAAAAAGCGAACTGTACCGTACACTATTTACCAAAAACTCCGAATGGTCCTGATAGGACTCCTCAACTGTATTATACTTTCGGAAACAGTCATTTGGAGTATCGTCTGCAGCATAAACACTTGGGCCCGACCATCCTCTGTGGCATTTTATACCAAAATGGTTATTTGACTTTCGTGCCAAATCACTCATACCGGCTCCCGACTCAAGTATTCCTTGTGCCAGTGTAATGGAAGCAGGTATCTTATACTTCTCCATATGGTTTACTGCCAGACTACTATACTTATCAATGTAAATCTCAAAGGTTCTTACTCCCGATTGTCCAAAAAGATTAGTATTTGTAAATAAAAGCAGAAGTATGAGAGATAGTAATAAAAAAAATCTATATTTGTGAAATAATTTATGCATTACTATGAAAGAAATCAATTTATCCACAAAGATAGCTGTTTATCTGATAGAGGAGTGCTCTGACATCGAAAAAAAACTAATAGAGTCTGCAAAGACTGCAACAAAAAAATCATATGCACCCTACTCAAACTTCCTTGTTGGAGCAGCAGTATTGCTTGAAAACGGTGAGATTATTACCGGAAACAACCAGGAAAATGCTGCTTACCCTTCAGGTTTATGCGCTGAAAGGACAGTAACTTTCTTTGCAAATGCCAATTACCCGGATCAGAAAATTAAAACTATAGCTATTGCAGCATGGAGCAACGGTAAATTCACAAAAGATCCTATTACACCATGTGGTGGTTGCAGACAAGTGCTTCTTGAAACAGAAAACAGATTTAAATCTCCAATGAGAATATTAATGTGCAGCGAAGATTCTGTTTATGTGCTTAATAGTGTTAAAGACCTTCTTCCTCTTAGTTTTGGAGATGAATCATTAAAGATGTAACCGCTTAATAATTTTTAAAAGGAAGCTTCGTATAGGGTAACTAAATACCACTCTTCATCAATTAGAGCAAAATAGTAGTCGGCATAAATACCATTGTTTATTCCTCTTATTTCTACTACTGCCGTATCATTTTTTAAACGTACCACCTGATAATATTGGTCGTAAGTACGAGTTAGGTACGTACTGTCATAATTAAGATCGAGCAATTCCCAATCATACTTTCCAATACTCTCTTCTATAGGAGCCATGCCTTCGTGACTCATATCAGGTACAATAACATCTATCGGAAATTTTATTCTTTGAAGCTGGAATGTTTCATTGTCACTAAATCTTTTCAGAAATTTGTTAAATTCCTCAAGTTCAGTCATAGCGGGAGCTTTTTCGGCTTCTACAGTAACAGCCTCATCTATACCCGACTCCTCTGCGCCCTCTTTTTTTGATTGAGTACATGATATTATCAAACCAATGGATAAACAATAAAAGATAAGACGATAAATTTTCATTTTTATATAAAAGTTGTATTTTTATACATACAAAGGTATAAAAAAACTTGATAACCAAATGGTAAAGTAATTAAAAGAAATTATCACTACCTTTGTTTTAATTAAAATATATATCAATGAACCTACAAGCGCAGATTAATCGGCTTTTTGAAACACAAATAAATGAGTGGAAACAACTTAGAGAGTCGGTACAACAACTTGATTTAATAAAGGAAAAAGAAATTGCATGGGGCGATGAGTTTAAAGTAAAAGTGCAGTTCAACCCGGCACGAATTGTATCAACCTCAGCAAAAATAGAAAAAAAGGAAATTGAAAAAAGAGCATGTTTTCTGTGTGAGGGAAATCGCCCGGATGTTCAGAAAGGAATAGCATTTTTAGAAAAATATATAATTCTCTGTAATCCTTTCCCCATATTAAAAAACCATCTTACAATACCGCTGTACTCTCATGTACCGCAGCGTGTTCGTCATAAATTACCGGATATGCTTACTTTAACCGAACAGCTAACAGACTATGTGGTTTTTTATAACGGCCCAAAGAGCGGTGCATCCGCTCCTGATCATTATCATCTGCAAGCAGGATTAAAAGATAATGAACTTTTGCAGGGCGATAGTGAGCTCAGATCATGCCTGACAATTAAAAGTGAAAGTCGTGAAGAGGTTGAAGAACTCTTTGAGGAGGTGTACCAGTATTTACGTTCTCTGCAGCCGGATGAAGAGGAGCCAATGATGAATATTATAACTTTTATTGAACAAAACCGTTATAATGTTCATATATTCCCTCGTAAACAACACAGACCAACGCAGTATTTTAAAGAAGGAAGCGAAAAGATACTGGTTAGTCCCGGAGCACTGGATATGGCGGGACTTATGATAACTGTAAGGGAAGAGGATTTTAATAAGATTGGAAAAGAAGATATAGAAGACATTTACACGCAGGTTTCGTTACCGATAACTTAAAATAAGTTGAGTATAAAAACATACAACTGTAATCAAAAGAATTATTTATAAAAATGGAAAACTCTGAGATCATTTTAGTCAATATTAATGGAGAAGATAAACAGGGGCTTACTGCAGCTCTTACTGAAATACTTGCTCGCCATGGAGCCTTTATTCTTGATATAGGTCAATCTGATATCCATAGGAACTTGTCACTCGGCATACTTTTTAAATCGATGCATAATAACTCGGGTGACATTATTAAAGACCTGCTATTTAAAGCAAATGAAATGGAAGTTAACGTACGTTTTTCTCCCGTTTCTCCCGAGAAATACTCTAATTGGGTTAGCATGCAGGGTAAAAATAGATATATAATAACTTTACTTGGAAGAATTCTTACCGCAAAACAAATTGCGGCTGTTTCAAAAATTATTGCAGAACAGAATCTGAATATTGATAATATGACAAGACTGACAGGTAGAATTCCACTTGACGAAAAACAGAGAGCAGCAAAATCTTGTGTTGAATTATCGGTCAGAGGCAATCCGATTAATCATAAAAATATGCAGCAGTCGTTTATGGAGCTCTCATCCTCTCTAAATTTCGACATTTCATTTCAGGAAGAAAGTATGTATAGGAGAATGAGGCGACTTATATGCTTCGATATGGACTCAACATTAATACAGACCGAAGTTATTGATGAACTGGCCGAAAAAGCAGGTGTTGGTGAACAGGTTAGAGCTATAACAGAATTGGCAATGCAGGGTGAAATTGATTTTGAAGAGAGCTTTAAGAAAAGAATAAAGCTGTTGAAAGGGTTAGATGCTTCCGTTTTATCTGAAGTTGCTAAGAATTTACCAATTACAGAAGGGTTAGACCGATTAATGAAGGTTCTTCAGAAAGTTGGTTTTAAAACAGCAATTCTCTCGGGGGGATTCACCTATTTTGGCAATTACCTGAAAGAGAAATATGGATTTGATTATATGTATGCCAATGAACTGGAAATTATTGATGGCAAACTTACTGGTAATTATGTGGGTGATATAGTAACAGGGAAGAGAAAAGCTGAACTCCTTAAGCTTATTGCTCAGGTGGAAAAGATTGATATAAGACAGACTGTTGCTGTGGGCGATGGAGCAAACGACCTGCCAATGTTGGGTATAGCGGGACTTGGTATTGCATTTCACGCCAAACCAAAGGTTATTCAGAATGCTGAGCAATCATTATCTTCAGTGGGTATCGACGGTATATTATACTTCCTTGGTTATAAGGACTCAATGCTTGACAATGAGATTCTTTACAGTTAGTTATTTTTCATAAAATCATATATATGGATTTCATTGATAACATAATAAATCGTCTTGACAATGAAGTTGAGTTAAAAAAATCAGTTAATGCTTTAGCCTGTATTAACGACAAGGAAACAGGAGAAAAGCTAAGTAAACTGATTGCTTTTTTTGTCTTATCGAAATCAGAGAAATCATCTGTTACATTTCTCCAGTTCCTTAAGAATAGCAGTGATTCAGATACAATTAACAACGATATTTACCAAAAAGCTTTTGAACATGATAAGCCTGAGGAGAAAGATGAAAAAAGCGAGAAGAATAAAGTTACAATACGCACATTTAATATTATTTCTGATGATTATATAAATGAAATTCTTAATCATTCTAAAGAACAAAATAGCAATCTGGTGGTAGTTGGTGTAAATAATGAAAACCTTACTCCTGAAATTTACCAGAAATATATTAAATTAAAATCTGACCCCACTATTTCTGAGAAGTTTATATATGAGCAATTTAAAGAGGAGGATGCGAGTATTTTAAGGGATCTCACTGTTCTTTTTGATATAAATCCTGTGGCTACAGCCGTGTTTATTAACAGAGACTTAAAAAAGATGAAGAATATATTTATTCCTATTCTGGGTCTTTCCGATTTGCAGGTATTGCCATTAATCTATATCAGACTATCGCGTAAAGAGAATGTAAAACTAATGATTTGGGATGCAATTGGCGCAATTAAAAATTATCAGAAAATATATAAGATATACCAATCATTAAAAAAATCTGACGAAAGGGTTGAGTTGTGGGATATAAATAAAAAAATTGACACAGAATTTATAAAGCAACAAGACCTGTTTATAATAGGACTGGATGGATGGAGAAAATTGCTCAATACCTCTCTGGAATGGATTAGTGATCTTCCATCTGTCTTGATTTTCAAAGACAAATAATTTGAAAGAAATATGGATCAAACCACCATACATAAAAAAACAAAAGAAATTCATAGGCTTATTGAAAGCAAACAGCTCAAGAATGCTCTTGACAATATAAAAGAAATTATTGCTGTACATCAAAACTGGAAGGTCTCTGAACGTTTGTCTGAAATAGAGACAAATTACAAGTATATGCTGCATTACCTGATTGAAGGCAAGAAAGATCCTGAGCAGAATAAGATTTATGATAAGCTGGTTAGGGATATTTATGCAATTGCCGATGATGCATCTGAATTTCTGCTTCAGCAGAACAGCAGTTCATTATTCTTTGAGAAAATGAGAATAAAAAATGCCTCATCTCAAATTTCTATAAATGAATACAGGGAGTCTATTTCTAAAATGTCTGATACATTTGCATTTATAGAACTGTTAGAAGATAGCGATGAGAAAGAATCACGAATAAAACAAAATGCACTCTCATATGAGAACATTGTTAAAGATATGTTTTATGCAACATTCATTGCGGAAAGAGCAAATGATGACCTAATAAAATCCTACAAAGAGTTTATTGATGACGAAGTTATAAGCATAAAGGATAAGTGTATGCTTATTTCAGCAATAACAATGAATGTATTTCATAGATTCGACTCACTAAAAGTTTTATTTCTTCTGGATATTTGCAGACACAGTGAAGCAGAGCTGGCAACCAGAGCTATTATTGGTGTTATTCCCATATTTCAGATATATCGTGTAAGATGGAGCCTATATCCGGAGTGTACAAACAGGCTTAAACTTCTCTCTGATGATGCTACGTTTACCAGAAGGTTTATGGCTTCAATTTTAGGATATATACAAGCGCATGAAACAGAGAAAATCACAAAAAAACTCACTGAGGAAATTATTCCTGAAATGATGAAACTCAGCCCGATGGTGGGTAAAAAAATTAAACTTGATGAGTGGATGGGTGAAACAGGATTTGATGAAAAGAATCCTGAATGGCAAAAGATTCTTGACGAAAGTGGTATTTCTGATAAACTTAAGGAGTTTTCGGATCTGCAGCTTGGAGGTGCCGATGTGTTCCACTCAACATTTGCAAATCTAAAAAATTATCCGTTCTTCCGCGAAATGAGTAACTGGTTCCTTCCATTCGATCCCAAAAATAGTAATATTCAAAATTTATTCTCAAACAATCAACAAGGGAAAGAGCTAATTGAGACTATGACTCAGTCTTCATTAATCTGTAATTCAGACAAATACTCTTTTTGCTTTAGTATTATGATGATGCCAGAGAATTATAGGAATATGATGATTGGGCAGATTGGAGCTGAGGGCGAAGAGATCAGGAAGCTTCAGGAAGAGGAGATGGCATTGAATCCCTTTCAAAAAGAGGAAACAATAATAAAACAGTATATTCAGGATTTATATAGGTTCTTTAAATTATTTTTGAGAAAAAGAGATTTTAATGATATCTTCAAACTGAAACTTAATTATCACGAAATTGAAGCTTTCCACCCTATTGTACTGAACACTAAAAATCTTGAACAGATAGCTCTCTATTATTTCGGAAAAAATAATTTCGCAGAAGCTCTAAGTGCATACACATTACTTGCTGAGATTGGTCCGGCAAAAAGTGAGGTATGGCAGAAAACAGGTTACTGTAAGCAAATGCTTGGAAACATAAGAGGGGCTTTAAATGCTTACTTGCATGCCGATCTGATTGAAGAAAACAACACATGGCTACTTGCAAGAATTGCTAACTGTTACAGGGTATTAAAAGAACCAACTACGGCACTTGAGTATTATCGCAGACTTGAGCAGTTTCGTCCCGACGACCTAAGTATTCAATTAAATATCGGTCATTGCCACCTTGAGCTTAAACAATATGATGAAGCGCTGAACTTTTACTTTAAGGTAGAATTAATCGATAATAACAACACTCGTGCCTGGAGATCTATTGCGTGGTGTGCATTTCTTTCGAGAAAATTTGATGTTGCCCAAAAGTACTACAATCAGATTTTAAATAAAAAGCCAAATACTCACGACTACCTAAATGCTGGTCATGTTGAGCTTTGTCTTAATAATAATGGAAGAGCAATAGAGTTTTATAAACTTTCTCAACAGGAAGTAGGTAGTTTCGAGTCATTCAGAGAAATGCTTGCAGAAGATGAGAGCGAATTAAAGGAGGCAGGAGTTGATACTGAAGTTTTACCGGTAATTATAGACAGAATGCAATATGACCTTGATGAGGAACAATGATTTGCTTATTAATCGGTTTTATACAGCTGATGCTTCTCAATATAATCATAAACCTCATCCGGAACAAAAGAGCGCATATCTTTACCATCTCTTATTGAATCACGAATAAAAGTTGAAGACACTTCAATAATTGGTGCATCTACTTGTTGAACATGTTCGTTTAAAAAATCCGGAATAACTAACTCATAATTTTGTCGCGGGTATATAAGTATTCTGTACAGGCTCATTAATTTCTCGTAATCTTTCCAGTTATTAAAAATGCTCCAGTTATCAGCTCCGATTATTAATGAGAATTTTTTATCAGGATGATCATTAGTCAACTTTGTAAATGTATCAATTGTATAAGATGGTCTTGGCATATGAAACTCAACATCCGAGACTTTAATATTCTTCTGCTTACTAACTGCCAACCTAGCCATCATTAGTCGCATTTCATCTTCAATCATACCAATCGATTTCTTTAATGGGTTTTGAGGAGTTACCACCAGCCAAACCTCATCAAGATATGAAAATTCACACATATAGTTTGCCAGCATCATATGCCCCATATGTATAGGATTAAATGAACCGGAAAATATTCCAATTTCTGTTTTTCTATCAGACTCCTTATTTTTCAAAACACTGGATTTTAATTGTTTTCTTCAGTTTAAATAGTACAATTAACTCGAATAAAATTTTATAACAAATATAATATTAAATAATTAGCAGTCGCAATTAAAATAAAAATCGATGCAACTTTTTAAAGCCACACCGATCTTTAATATCTACTTATAATATAACTATACTAAGATTTTCGTCGGAACAGTGAAATTATCCAGAGCAATATAATTGCACCTACCAATGCGGTTATAAGGCTTCCTAACACGCCTCCGGCAGCTATGCCTAAAAGTCCGAATACCCAACCACCGATAACGGCCCCGATTATTCCCACAATTATATTAACTAAGAAACCAAAGCCTCCTCCTCTCATTATCTGACCTGCAAGCCATCCGGCCACTGCTCCGATTATAATCCACCATAACCATCCCATAATAATTAAGTTTTTAGTTAGTAATTAATTTATTTTGCTGACCAATAATCAGCTTTCATGAATATTAAACGTATCACTTAAAAAATTGTTTAACATTTACAAGTAAAACTCAACTCATGCGTTGTTTATAATCCTCATAACCAAAACTCCTGTAAAGCTTAAAATCACCGTCGACAGTCCAAAGTCCAATTGATGGATGCGAAACTCCGTTAAACATTGTTGTTTTCACTGTTGTATAATGAATCATATCCTCAAACACAACTTTGTCTCCTATTTTTAACGGAGATTCAAACGACCAGTCGCCCATAAAATCTCCACTCAGGCAGCTATTTCCCCCCATCCTGTAAGTAGGTTTACCATCAACAGGTTCATTGTATGCCCCCCTTATACGTGGTTTATAAGGCATTTCCAGGCAATCTGGCATGTGACAAGAAAACGACACATTAAGCATTGCAGTTTTAATACCGCTATTTTCAACAATATCTGCCACTGTAGCAACAAGAACTCCTGTTTCCCAGGCAAATGCACTTCCGGGTTCAAGAATAACTTCAAGATGAGGATACCGTTTTCTGAAATTATTAAGCAAGTTTACAAGATGCTCTACATCATAATCTTTATGAGTTATCAAATGACCACCTCCAAGGTTTAACCACTCAATACGGTTAAAGAAATGACCAAATTTTTCTTCTAAAACTTCAAGTGTCTTTTCAAGATCATAAGAGTTGTTTTCGCAAAGGTTATGCATATGTAAACCGGTAACTCCAACCGGCAAATTATCACCAAGTTTTTCTGCAGTCACACCCAATCTGCTTCCCGGTGAACTGGGATTATATAAATCCGTGTCAATTACCGAATATTCAGGATTTACCCTGATCCCACATTTGATAGATTTACCTGACAACTTAATTTTTTCGTAAAAATGATCAAACTGAGATAGTGAGTTGAATGTAATATGACTGCTGTATTCCAAAAAAGAAGGAAATTCTTCATCTGTGTATGCCGGTGCATAGCTGTGCGCTAAATTACCCATTTCTTTGAAAGCCAATTCTACTTCAGCGACAGAGCTTGCGGTTGAATGCTCAATATACTCTCTTATAATGGGAAACGACTTCCACATTGCGAATGCTTTAAATGCAAGAATAATTTCAACACCAGTCCTGTTACTTACAGACTTTATAAGTTCAAGGTTTTTTCTAAGCAAACGCTCCTCCATTACATAGCATGGTGATGGAACTTTTGAAAAATCTATCATTAATTTCAGTTTTAATTATGTACTAATTGGTTACTCCTCAGTGTCAGTTTTCAAGTCATACTTACTTATATGCACTTTCTCCCAGTGCAGATTGTTTATATCTGCAGGGGTTCTTTCTTTTTCTTTTTTACCAAATGCAATTATGCAAAGCACCTCTACAGGCATTGGAATATTGAGTAAATCATTAATATATTCGCCTGAAGTTACATGATCTGAATAAAATCTGTTTCTCACCTGTATCCAACAGCTGCCTATATCAAGATCTTCAGCCTGCATCTGCATATTAATTGCGGCTATCGATGCATCCTCAATCCAAACATCACTAATCAGAGGATTTCCGGCAACAACAATTGCTAAGGCAGCATCATTTAAAAATGCTGCACTGTGAGGTTTACACTCCGACAGTTTCTTTAGCATCTCTTTATCTTCAACGGCAATAAACTCCCACGAATGCTTGTTTTTAGAAGTTGGTGAAAGTAGAGCTGATTCAATAATCATCTTGGTTTCATCTGACGCAAGTAGTTCCTCTGTAAATTTTCTTATGCTTCGTCTCACTATCTGAAGTTCCTGAAAACTGTTCATTATCTTATTTTTTTAATTAAGGTACAATGATAGTAAAAAAATAAGTACGCTCCAATCATAGCAAATAAAACAGGTTACTAGTATTATAGTAGCCTGATAAACAATAATTAAATAGAATTATTCTAAACAAACAGAATAATTTCATATTTTTGTATCAAAATTTAAAAACATGCATCATTCAACGGCAATCCATAAAGTGAAGCCATCAATGAAAATGGCTGATCAGATTGATATCAACCCAAGGTTGCTATTAATGCTTCAACACTTTAATATTGATTTTAGAGTGAGCGATTTGACTATCTCGCAATTATGTGAAAAATATGATATAAGTGAGTCTCTGTTTGTGGACATTGCAAATCTTTATAATGGTTTTGAAACTAAACACAATCATCTGTATACCAAAAAGGATTTATTGCAGGTAATAGATTTCCTGAAGGAAACTCACCACTACTATCGTTCAGATATGTACCCTCAAATCAGTTCCTATATCCGTCAACTTCAGGAAAACCACCCTGAAAGGGAATTCAAGCTGTTAGAAAAGTTCTTCAGAGAATATTTTAAAGAGGTTATCGAACATCTGGATTATGAGGATAATATTGCTTTTCCATATTTTATAAAGCTGCTGAACGAAAAAAGCTCCCAGGTTGCTCAAGAGCTCTATTCTTCAAAAGAGTATAGTGATCATCATACAGATATTGAATTAAAACTGCATGATTTAAAAAATCTTCTTTTAAAATATGTAGTGATAGACAACGATTTAGATTTACGCAGAAAACTTTTCTTTTCACTATATGAACTTGAGTATGATCTTAAACTTCACTCACTCATAGAAGAATCTATCCTTATTCCATCAGGAATTAACATCGAAAGCAAGCTAAATGTATAAATCACCTATACATATTGTTATTTTAGAAAATTCTAAAATCATATTTGAGGGACTCCATTCAATTCTCTCTCAGTCTGATATGGATTGTAGAATATATAAGATTGAGAAACTCGATGAACTCTCCGAGCTTCTTAAAACAGAACAGATTGATATTCTTATCGCAAACCCTCTTCATTTCGTTAACAGAGAAAAGGAATTTAACAGAATCAGAAAAGAATACAGTTCACTGGCAGTGGTTGGTATAGATTTTGGAATGATGCAAAAACCAACTACTGAACAAGATGCCTCTTTCACACTATATGATTCGCCTGAGCATATTGTACAACTTCTTTTAAAACTAAACAGTAAAAACAGATCTACTATTGAGAAAAAAGAAAATGAAGAAAACCTCACAAAAAGGGAGGTTGAAGTACTTACAGAAATTGTTAACGGTAAACTCAACAAAGAAATAGCTGAGTCACTGGATATAAGCATACATACGGTTGTCAGACACAGAAAAAACATTACCATGAAAACAGGGATTCGTAGCCAGTCGGGTCTCACTATCTACGCTATTACCAAAAACATCGTATCACTCGAAGATATTGATATATAAAAGCGTATAGTTTTTTTCTATAGTTAATAACACATATTTTAAACAATAGGGGTTGATTATACGTTTCAAGCCTTTAAAGTATCATATTGCATTAATACATTGTGTGTTGTCAAACAACTTCTGTCAGTTAATATATCACTGATATAATATTTGTACAGTTAGTGGTTGAGTTATTATTGCAGATATAATTTTTTATTTAAAATTATTAATTATAGATTTACAGCTCAATAGTTCGATTTTTCAAATTCAAAAAATAATATAATAATTGCAGGCCCATGAAAATTCATGAATATCAGGCAAAAGAGATGTTTTCAACATATGGCATCCCTGTAGATCAGAGTGTCGTATGTCGTTCTGTTGACGATGCAGTCAAATCATATTCTCGAATAGATTCGCAGAAAGTTATTGTTAAAGCTCAGGTTCACACTGGTGGCAGAGGTAAAGCTGGTGGAGTAAAACTTGCAAATGATGAAATTGAGTTGCGCAAACATGCAGCTGCAATTCTGGGTATGGATATTAAAGGTTTTACAGTAGACCGAATCCTTGTTGGTCAGGCTGTTAACATCTTTAAAGAATATTACGTGAGCTATGTAGTCGACCGTAATTCAAAATCTGCCATACTAATGTTAAGCAAGGAGGGCGGAGTGGATATCGAAGAAGTTGCAGCAACAACCCCCGATAAGATTCATAAATTTGTTATAGACCCCTCTGTGGGAGTCCCCGACTATCTTGCCCGTGAGGCTGCATTTAAATTGTTCGACGATATAAATCTGGTTCGTAAGGCAGCTCCTATCCTACAAAAGCTATATAAGCTGTTTAAAGATACTGATGCCTCATTAGCAGAAATCAATCCACTTGTACTTACTAAAGAGGGTGAGATTATTGCAATTGATGCAAAAATGACTTTCGATGATAATGCACTTTACAGACATCCAAAAATAGCTGCATTAAACGAGCCCACTGAAGAGGAAAAAAAAGAGCAGAATGCCAAAAGCAAGGGTTTCAGCTATGTGCACCTTGGTGGTGAAATAGGATGCATGGTAAACGGAGCTGGCCTGGCAATGGCTACAATGGACATGATAAAGCTATATGGTGGCAATCCTGCCAACTTTCTTGATATTGGAGGAAGTTCCAATCCAACTAAGGTGATTGATGCAATGAAACTGTTACTTAGTGATAAAAATGTAACTGTTGTTCTTATTAATATTTTTGGAGGTATTACCCGTTGCGATGATGTAGCTAAGGGCTTACTCGAAGCTTTTAAGCAAATCAATACAGATGTTCCTATCGTAATCAGACTTACTGGCACTAATGAGAAAGAGGGTCGCGCACTTCTAAAAAACACAGATTTTTATGTTGCCGAAACTATGGGTGAGGCCACTCAAAAAGCAGTGGAATTAGCGCAAAAGCTTCAAAATTGAATCAACTGATAACCTAAATAACTGATAACAGATTATGAGCATACTGATAGATAAAAATACAAGACTTATTGTTCAAGGTGTAACCGGAAGGGATGGCGGCTTTCATGCAGCTAAAATGAGTGAGTACGGCACAAATGTAGTTGGGGGCACATCACCCGGAAAAGGTGGAGATATGATAGGCAGTATTCCGGTTTTCAATACAGTTAAAGATGCTGTAAGCGAGACCGGAGCAAATACATCCGTAATATTCGTTCCTGCTCCTTTTGCCAAAGATGCAATGATGGAGGCGGCAGATGCGGGAATTGAATTAATAGTTTGTATTACCGAAGGAGTTCCTACTCTGGATGTAGTAGAAGCTTACAATTTCATAAAGAAAAAAGGTGCTAAACTAATCGGACCAAATTGTCCGGGTCTAATATCACCCGAGAAAAGTCTCGTTGGAATAATGCCCTCTATGATATTTAAAGAAGGAGGAACAGGCGTAATTAGTCGTAGTGGCACCCTCACCTATGAAGTGGTTTATAATTTAACTACAAAAGGTATGGGTCAATCAACAGCAGTGGGTGTAGGAGGTGATCCCGTAGTAGGTCTCTACTATCAGGAACTTCTTCAAATGTTTGAAGACGACCCCGACACAGATTCTATTGCAATTATTGGTGAGATTGGCGGTGATGCAGAAGAGCAGGCTGCTGAATATATCAGAAAAAATATAACAAAACCAATTGCTGCATTTATTGCCGGAAGAGAAGCACCTCCCGGAAAACAGATGGGACATGCAGGAGCAATAATATCCAGTGGTTCCGGAACAGCAGCTGAGAAAATTAAAGCATTCGAAGATGCAGGTGTA